>DAIQBR010000349.1:0-4314 GCA_036781105.1 Kiloniellaceae bacterium | reverse complement strand
GGCGACCACGGCGCCGGGGCTCGCCGCCCCCAGGATGACCATTTGCGAGCCGACCAGCAGGGCACAGAGGCTGGCCGATGCCGCCCCCGCATCGGCAAGCGCCCGCAGCAGGCCGATGGCCTTGGCCCGCCCGATGAAGGCCGCCTTAAGGCGGCGGCTCAGGTTCTTGAAGCGCTCGGACTCGCGCCGCTCCTGCCCGAAAGCCTGGATCAGGTGCAGATGGGCGACACGGTCGGTCAGCAGCGCCGCCAAGTGCCCGCGCCGCCGGCGCACCTCGCGGGTCGTCGCCTGCAGGCGATTGCCGAGGCCCAGGCCGAGCAGCGCCGCGGTCGCCACGCCGGCGGCGACCGACAGCGCAATCACCGGCTCGATCACCGCCAGGACGGCCAGCGCCAGGGCCACCACGACACCGCCAACCAGCAGCCGCGCCAAGCCGAGGCTGACCCAGCGGCGCAGTGCCGTGAGATCGCCCACGAAGCGCAAAGTCACTGCGCCGCGGCTGATCTTGCCGGTAATCCCGGGGCCGACGCGCAGCAGGTGGCGGTAGAGCCGGAGGCGCAGAGCATGCACATAGGACTGTCCGACGCGCTCGGCATCCAGGTGCTCTCGGTAGCGCAGCGCGGCGTTGATCGCGGCGATGCCGACGAGAGCGGCGATGACCAGCAGGCCGTGCGGCGTCTCGCCGCCGCGCCCGGCCAAGAGGTCGTCAAATCCACGCTGCACCAGCAGCGCTGTCACCACGGCACCGGACGCCTGCAGGGCGCCGTTCAGCACCAGAAGGGCGAAGTCCCGGCGGCGCGACCCTGAAAAGAGGTTTGGCAAATTCATCGGATTGACCTTGGGTCGGCGCTCGCGGCTCAGGCCGCGTTGCGCTTGCCGTCGTAGGCGACCCGCTGCGTCCAACTGCCGGACTCGAGCTCTTCGAGATCGAGCACCGGCGCGTCGCAAGCGGCCTCCACCTCGCGCACCATCAGGGGGCTGGAGGTCAACTTGCCGGCCAGAGCCAGCAGCGGCAGCTCGCGGCTGGTCAGCCAGCCGGCACCGTAGCCGGCGCTCATGGAATCGCCGGCGGCCAGGATCAGGCCGCTGATCAGGCGGATGAAACGGGGATGCTCGACCAGCTTGGCAGTTTCCGGGAACAGCAACCCGTCGGCGACCTCGACAACGACCACGTCGCAGCCTTCGCGACCGAGCGCCGCGACGGCGGCATCGAGGATGGCAGCAGTTTCCGCCACGGGCACCTGGTAGGTGGAGGCATGACCGAAGTCAGTGAAATCCAGCACGGCATCGGCGCCGGCGTCCATCATCGCCCAGCGGTCGCAGCCGGCCCCCGTGCCCGTGACCTTCGCCGCGCCGACCTTGAGCCCGCCCCTGGCCAGACCACGGATCATGGCGGCCACGGTCGTGGTCTTGCCGGCGTTCATCGCGGTGCCGACGACCGCCAGCGTATAAGGCCGCTGGGCGCCGCCCTTGGAGCGTGGCTCGGCGACCTGGGTCAGGTTCAGGACGCGGCCTTCGGCGTCGGCGACCAGACCCAGAGGCTCGATCTCGGTGGGCTTACTCGCAGCCGAGTGCTTGCCGGTGCAGATCGCGGCGATGCCACCGGCGGCCACCAGGTGGCAGCTCTTCAGGCTGTCGGGCACCACGGCCTCAAACTGATCGCTGGCATAGCGCGCGCCGTAGCAGACAAGGATGAGGTCATTGACAAACAGCGTCTGGCGGCGCCCCTCCGGGCTCTCCAGCTTGCGGTGGTGGCCCAACCGATCGACGCGCGCGAGCAACAGGTCGTCCGCCTTGGGCGTGGCCGCGCCGGTAAAGAGACACGCGGCCCCGCCAAGGTCGAAGCGCCCGGTCACGTAGGCGCGCTTGGCCCGCCGTAATTCGTCACCGGTCAGGGGGCGACAGCCCGCTTTTTCCGGGTCCGCCTGAACTTCGCGGAGCGTGTCCTCGGCGGCGCTGATCATGCCATGTATCTGCTGCATCTTGCCTGCAGCTCCTTGCTATTGTTTCGAGGCACCCTAGGAACGGCCCTTTAAGGTCAAGTGAAGAAATCGCGCCTGCAACGCGCGCCCTGCGTCATCCTGCAACCGAGGCGCGGAAGCCGGGCGGGTTTAAAAAGCCGACAGTGGTGCGGTGTGATAGCTGGCCCTGCCGTGCGGCAGTCCGGGTACTGGGGAGATGCGAATGAGAATCGCTCCCGACCGACACCTTACTCTTTGGTCCTCGCCGTCGTTTTCTCTCGTTGACCGGCGGCGTTTCCCCTACCGAATGCCGGGCCTGAACTGACAACACGCGGGAAGCGGATTCCTTCCCGAAAAAAAGTCGCTCTGGTCCAAATCGGTCCTGACTCCCGCATTGCCTGGGAATCACCATAGGCGTGCAGACTTACCGAAACCTGACATCCTGAATTCGCGTCAAATGCCGCCTGCAAGCCGGGGTCGCGAGCGGAAGGACCCTTTCGCGCCCTGGACCCGCGAGGCATCAACCAATAGAAGAATCGAATGATCTGCGCCGCACCACCGACCGGACACGATCCATGCGCCCTTTATTAATCACCTGCCTTCTCGTCGCTTTGGCCATCACCACGCCAGCCGGCGCGTTCGGCGAACCGCTGGCGGAAACCCTGGTCGGCACCTGGCACTGCAGCGCCAGAGAAGGCGGCAGCGACGTCGCGATGTCGCTCAGCTACCGGCGCAGCGACGACTATCTGGTCGGCGAGATCGTCGAGGACAACGGCGCCGCCCTGCTGGACGTCTGGCTCGATGACGGGGCCGACGAACACGCGAACTCGTTCCACCAACCTTTCCGAGAGTCGCTCACGGCATGAATCCCCTGGTTACCTATGGCGCCCTCTTCGCCGCCATCGTCTTCGAGGTCATCGGCACGTCCTTTCTGCAGCAGACGCAGCAATGGACCCGTCTGGTTCCCACACTCTGCATGGGCGCAAGCTATGCCGTCGCCTTCTACCTGCTGTCCATCACCCTGCTGACCATGCCGGTCGGTGTCGCCTACGCCATCTGGAGCGGCCTCGGTATCGTGCTCATCTCGCTGGTCGGGCTCGTCGTCTTCAAGCAGTCGCTCGATCTGCCGGCGATCATCGGGCTCGGCCTCATCATCGCCGGCGTCGTCATCGTGAACCTGTTTTCCGAGAGCGTGCGGCACTGACGCCGGAACCCGCGCGGCCGCGGTCACGTTGCTCCTGTAGGAGAGGACCATGCGACAGAAAACTCTCATGCTCCTGTTGCCGCTGCTGCTGGTCACAGCCGGGCCGCTACAGGCCGCGCCACTGGCCGAGACCCTGGTCGGCACCTGGCACTGCAGCGCCAGAGAAGGCGACAGCGACGTCGCGATGACCCTCAGCTACCGGCGCAGCGACGACTTCCTGGTCGGCGAGATCATCGAGGACAACGGCGCCGCCCTGCTCGACGTCTGGCTCGACGACGGCGCCGACGAACTGGTCCTGCGCCGGGTGATCTCCTACGACGCCACCGTGGAGATGGCCGTGGTCGAGGTGGCACCGGGCCGGGTGAAGCTGGAAGGCGAGATGCGCCACGTTCTCGGAACCACCTCCAAGGTGCGCGAGGACATCCGCTTCACCGGCAGGGAGGAATTCCGCGCCATCTGGGAAGCCGACAGCGGCGACGGCTGGGAGCTGATCCTGGAGCGGACCTGCAAGCGGGTGTAATCCGGGGCCGCGCCACCCTCTCGACTCCCCAGCCCTAGTTGTATATACAACTTGCCTCTGCCTTTCGGAGGACTGCCGCCATGCCCGATACCAGCCCCAACCCGCGGCGGGACAACGCCCGCGTCATCCGCAGCCCCCATGGGACCGACCTCTCGGCCAAGTCCTGGCTGACCGAGGCGCCCCTGCGCATGCTGATGAACAACCTCGACCCCGACGTGGCCGAGAAGCCGGAGGAACTGGTGGTCTATGGCGGCATCGGCCGCGCCGCGCGGGACTGGAAGTGCTTCGACAAAATCGTTTCCTGCCTGCGTGACCTGGGCGAGGAGGAGACCCTGCTGGTGCAGTCGGGCAAGCCGGTCGGCGTGTTCAGGACCCATGCCGACGCGCCGCGCGTCCTCATCGCCAACTCCAACCTGGTGCCGCACTGGGCGACCTGGGAGCACTTCAACAAGCTCGAT
This sequence comes from Kiloniellaceae bacterium, assembly GCA_036781105.1. GTDB lineage: Bacteria > Pseudomonadota > Alphaproteobacteria > Kiloniellales > Kiloniellaceae > Pelagibius. Next base: position 171 of record DAIQBR010000349.1, on the reverse strand, counting down.
AAGGCCGGCCTCATGATGTACGGCCAGATGACCGCCGGCTCGTGGATCTACATCGGCAGCCAGGGCATCGTGCAGGGCACTTACGAGACCTTCGTGGAGATGGGGCGCCAGCACTACGGCGGCGACCTAAAGGGCAAGTGGATCCTGACCGGCGGCCTGGGCGGCATGGGC
>DAIQBR010000348.1:0-4326 GCA_036781105.1 Kiloniellaceae bacterium | reverse complement strand
GGACTGAAGACACCATGAGTCCGCTGGATTCCCCGAAACTCGCGAGCCTGCGGCCGGACCTGGCGCTGATCGCCGAGATGGTGGCGCCCGGCAGCCGCGTGCTGGACATCGGCTGCAGCGACGGCGCCCTGCTGGAACACCTGGCGCGGCAGCGCGGCGTCACCGCGCGCGGCATGGAGCTGTCGCAGAAGAACGTGAACGCCTGCGTGGCGCGCGGCCTGTCGGTGATCCAGGGCGATGCCGACACCGACCTGGCGGAGTATCCCGCCGGCGCCTTCGACTACGCGATCCTGAGCCTCACGCTGCAGGCGACGCGCGACCCGCGCCGGGTGCTGGAGCAGATGGTGCGCATCGGGCGCCACGCCATCGTCTCCTTCCCCAACTTCGGCCACTGGCGGGTCAGGCTGCACCTGCTGCTGCACGGCACGATGCCGGTGACCGAGGCGCTGTCGGAGCCGTGGTACGAGACGCCGAACATCCACCTCTGCACGGTGAAGGACTTCATCGCGCTGACCCGGGCCTGCGACATCGGGATCGAAGAGGCCCTGGTGCTGAACGACCGCCAGCACCGCGCCCGCCTGAATACCCCGCGCCTTGCCAACCTGTTGGGCGAGAAGGCGATTTTTCGGCTGAAGAAGCGTTAGGACTGTACGCCGCGCGGCGGACCCTTGAACCCTTCGCCACCGCGCTGCGACCCATCTGATGGATACCGCCGAAACCCGGCGGTCGCGCCCTGTGAACAGGAGGCCGGCCATGAGAGTTCCGCGACAGACAGGCGTTGCACAGCACAGCGAGCGCTCCGGGGCTGTCCTCGCCCTCATGCTCGCCGGCTTCCTCTCCCCGGCGGCGCCGGCCGCGGCGGCCGATCTCGCCTCGATGACCTTCCAGCACGCGCCCAGCAGTCCGACCGAGGGCTGGGTGAACATCAGCCTGGACAACGCCGGCAACTGGACCCAGGTGGAGACCGCCGTGGTGCCCTGGCGCTTTTCCATCGAAGCGGTCTGGAACGAGCCGCCGACGGCCTATCACTTCATCAACCTGCACATCAAGCCGGCCTCGCTGCCGGCGCCGCCGCCGCCCAATCAAGGTGACTGCGGCGGCGTCTTCGACCCCTGCGCGGCCTCTGCGCCCTCCCCCGGTGGCTACATGATTCAGAGCGTCGTGCCGGAGCTGAACAGCCCGGGCCCCAAGATCGTGTCCGTGATCGCGCCGCTCGGCGAGATCGATATCGCGCCGGGGATATTTCAGGACGTCACCAGCGCTTGCTATCTGCAGCGCAAGAACCTGCTGGACAACGGCGCCATGCTGCACGACGTGCTAGCCGAGGGCTTCGTGACCGACGGCACCGCCATGCTTGCCATTCTGGCGGCGAGCCCCGGCGGCACCTTCGAAATCCCGATCCCCTTCAAGGTGCGCTGCAAGGGCGACCCGGCGATCGCCGAGCAGGTCGCGCCGAAGACCAACTATCAGGGCGCCTATGCCGTCGGCTATCAGATCAGCGAAGCCGCCCTCAACATCACGCCGGGCTTCCTGAAGGGCCTCTGCCCGCTGCAGGTGACGGGACAGGGCATCGTCGAGGGCAACGGCCCGGGCGCTTTCCGCTATCGCCTGGAATTCGACAACGGCAAGGCGAGCCATTGGACCAACGCGAACCTGCTGCCCAAGGCCGGCGGCGGCTACGCCCGCGTGCTGCAGTTCCCCATTCCGCTGCCGCTGCCGGCAGCCCAGGGCAGCGGCAGCGGCGGCATCGTGAACCAGCAGCCGGGCAGCGGGCTGGCCGTCCAGCAGCAGCCCGAAGAACCGGTCTTCCCCGGCAACAGCGGCCATTCGACGCCGGGCCAGGTGGCCGGCCTCCAGGAGGCGGACAACGTGCACAAGGGCGCCGCGCGCCTGGTGGTGACGAAGCCCGACGGCTCGAACAAAGTGATGTCGGCTTTCGACAGCTACCACGTGGTCTGCGACAAGCCGAAGACAACGGTCTTCTCCGGCCCCAAGACGCTGCAGATGCAGCCCAAGCCGCCGCAGCCCACGGCCCCCGCAACGCCGCAACTGCGCATGGCACCGCAAACACCACCAGCGCAGCCGCAGCGGGTCACGCCGATGCAGCAGTTGGCACCGCAGCGGCCTCAGCGCGTCAACTAGCGCGCCGAGGGCCGCACGCCACTTCAGGTTCTGAACACAACTAAGCCCCTGTGATCCGCGTGGATCACAGGGGCTTTTTCGAGGGAGGCGCCTAGCCTGCGGGCGTGGCGCAGAACTTCGTCGTGTTGTTGTTGGCGTTGCTGGTCTCCGGCACCACGTTGGCCGGGTCGACTTTGATGGTGAACTGGCAGCCGCCGACGCCGTAGCAGCCGTTCGGGATGGCGACCTCCAGCGGGTGGGTGCCGTTCCACGACGGGCTGGGCAGCGGCAGGGCGACGGTGCCCGCATTGTTGAAGGCGACGGTCACCTGGCTGGCGCCCCAGCCGTTGGTCGGCGCCTGAGTGCCGTTGGTGGCGAAGCGCACCTTTATGGCCACCGTGTCGGCCGGGCCGAAAGGACCCTTGCGCTTGCAGAAGCCCGAATTCGGCAGGCCCAGGGCGACGTTGCCCGGCAGGCCGGGTTCGAGAATGAAATCGGGCAGCGCGCCGCCCGGCTGGGTGCCGACGCTGCCGGGGCCGGTCGGCCTGCCGCCGCCGCCGGGCTGTGCCGGCTTCACCTTCAGCATCGGCACGGCCGGCGTCGGCTCGATCTGCTGCTGCCGGGTCTGGGCGAGGGCTTCTCCGACGCTGCCGGTGGCCAGCAGGGCGGCGGCCGCCAAGAGCGACACGGCAAGCCTGGAAGATGGATATTGCATGGTTCTGTCCCCTTTCTCTCCCGCCGACGGCCGGAAGTGACCGCTCGGCTTGTCGCCTCTAGGTCGCGGGATCAGGAAAACGGGTTCAACGGCACCACTAAATCAGTCGGGCGTCTTCTCTCGCTGGATGCGCCCGGCGGCCTGCGGCAGGGAGACCACCACGGGGCGGCCGAAGCGGCGCTGCTTGGCCGGCTTCAGGGAGCCGGCATAGAGCTGCTTGCCGGATTCGATCATCACCACGCCGGAGAAGGTCGGGAAGAAGCGCGCGCCCATGCGCTCCCACGCCGGCGCCGAGCGCAGGAAGGTGTAGTTGGCGATCGGCGGCACGTAGAGCGCCCGCTGGGTGCGGGTCGGCGTGAACATGTTGTCGCGCAGCACGCGGGAAAGCTGGGCGGCGCTGTAGGGGTGGCCCCAGCCGAGCGGCGTGCGGTCGGAGCGCGCCCAGATGCCGCGGCGGTTGGGCACCACGACCAGCAGACGGCCGTCGCCGGTCAGCACGCGCCAGATCTCACGCAGCAGGCCGCGGAAGGAATCGGCGTTCTCCAGGCCGTGCACCAGCAGCACGCGGTCGACCGAGTAGTCGGGCAGCGGCAGCTCGGTCTCCTCGACCAGGCTCACCAGGCCCGGGCCCTCCGGCGGCCAGTGCATGACGCCCTGGGAGGCCGGCATGAAGGCGAGCACCCGCTCGGCCTCGCCCTTGAACTGGCGCAGGTAGGGATTGGCGAAGCCGAGGCCGAGCAGGCGCTGGCCGGTCACGTCCGGCCACACCGAGCGCACCGCGCGGCGCACCATGTGACGCGCCACCTGGCCGCGGCGGGTCTCGTAGAATTCCCGCAGATCGACTACGTCATGCCACATCGTGGGGTTAATCTATCACAGCCGCAGGAGGTTCCGCGACAGGCTGGTTGGTTATGGTAAATACCGGGTTAAGGAATCGATTCCGCCAACGTGGAGAGGGGCCGGGAGGGGCATGAGCGACGCCGCGAGCATCATCCGAGAGCTGGGCCTGCGGCCGCACCCGGAGGGCGGCCACTACCGCGAGACCTGGCGCGATCCGGAGACCGTGCGGGCCGGCGGGCGCGGCGCCTCGACGGCGATCTATTACCTGCTGCAGACCGGCGAGCTGTCGCACTGGCACCGGGTCGACGCCGCCGAGGTGTGGCACTGGTACGCCGGCGCGCCGCTGGCGCTGAGCATCTCGGCGGACGGCCAACACGCCGAGAGGTGCGTGCTGGGCAGCGACCTGGGCGCCGGCCAGCGCCCCCAGGCGGTGGTCCCGGCGAAGGCCTGGCAGTCGGCGGAGAGCCTGGGCGACTGGACCCTGGTGGGCTGCACCGTGGCGCCGGCTTTCGACTTCGCCGGCTTCGAGATCGCGCCGCCGGACTGGAAGCCGGGCCCGCGCAAGCCGAAGGGCGGGCGCGGCTAGCGGGAACGCCGGCGCAGCATCTCCTTGGACGCGAGGACGGCGCCGGCGACGATGAGCAGGCAGG
>DAIQBR010000347.1:0-4338 GCA_036781105.1 Kiloniellaceae bacterium | reverse complement strand
GAGGATGATCGCGCTGACGCCCGCCTCGATGCCGCCCGCATAGTCGTTGCGACGGAAGGCCGGCAGGATGTCGTTGTCGATGATCGCCCGGGCGATGGCGTCGGGCAGGTCGCCCTCCAGGCCGTAGCCGACCTCGATGCGCACCTTACGTTCATTCGGCGCGACGATCAGCAGCACGCCGTTGTCGCGGCCGGCTTGGCCGATGCCCCAGTGACGGCCGAGCTGATAGCCGAAATCCTCGATGGCCGTGCCCTGCAGGGACGGCAGCGTCACCACGACGACCTGGTTGCTGGTCGCCTCCTCATGGCCGGCGAGCTGCGCCGTCAGGCGGCTCTCCTGCTGGCTGGTGAGCAGGTTGGCATTGTCGACGACGCGGCCCGTGAGTGCCGGGAAGTCGAGTGCCAAGGCCACCGAGGCCAGCGCGGCCGCCGCCAGCAGGATGCCGGCAAGATACGGCAGGCGCAGGGAGGAGAACGTCACCCGCGGGACCTAGTTGAAGTTCACCTGCGGCGGCTCGGCCAGCGATTCGGGCTGGCTGAAGGTCTCGCGCGGCTGCATGTCGGAATAGAGAATGGCCGCCCAGATGCGGCCGGGGAAGGTGCGCAGTTCGGTGTTGTAGACCTGCACCGCCTGAATGTAGTCGCGCCGCGCCACGGCGATGCGGTTCTCGGTGCCTTCCAGCTGCGCCTGCAGACTGAGGAAGTTCTGGTTCGACTTGAGGTCCGGGTAGCGCTCGACGACCACCATCAGCCGCGACAGCGCCTGGGTGAGGGCGCCCTGGTTTTCCTGGAACTGCTGGAAGGCCTGCGGGTTGGAGAGGATGTCGCCGGGGATCTGCATCTGCGTTGCCTTGGCGCGGGCTTCGACCACCGCGGTCAGGGTGTCCTGCTCCTGCTTGGCGTAGCCCTTCACCACCTCGACGAGATTGGGGATCAGGTCGGCGCGGCGCTTGTACTGGTTGTCGACCTGCGCCCAGGCCGCTTTCACGGCCTCGTCGTAGGTCGGGATGTCGTTCACGCCGCAGCCGCTCACGATTCCCGCCAGAAGGCCGAAAAGCAAAAAGCGGGGAACCCATCTCGCGATCGTCTGCATGTTGTCACTGTTCTCCGGTTGGACGCGCGAAACCCTATCACCGGGCCCGTCGGGATTCTACCTGACATTGCACCCGCCGCGTTTGCCCGCGCGCAAAGAATACGGCCGGGCAGCGTGGCCGCCCGGCCGCAGTTCTTGGGTCATGAACCCCATCAAAGGGCGATGGGGATGTTAACGGGAGAGGGGGCCTTAGGCCGCCTCGTTCTCCAGCACCTTGGCCGGCTTCTCACCCGAGGCGATGGAGATCGTCCGCGGCTTCATGGCCTCGGGGATCTCGCGCACCAGCTCGACGGAGAGCAGGCCGTTCTCGAGCTTCGCGCCGGTCACCTTGATGTGGTCGGCAAGGTCGAAGCGCCGCTCGAAGGCGCGGTTGGCGATGCCGCGATGCAGGTAGCTCACCTCTTCGGTCTCCGGCTTGTCCTTCTTGCCGGAGATCACGAGGGAGTTCTCCTTCGCGGTGATGTCGAGGTCGCCCTCGGCGAAGCCGGCGACCGCCATCACGATGCGATAGGCGTCGTCGCTGACCTTCTCGATGTTGTAGGGCGGATAGCTCAGTGCGCTGTCCTCCACACGGCTGGCGGAATCCAGCGTGTTGAAGAGGCGGTCGAAACCGACGGAGGCGCGATAGAGCGGGGAAAGGTCGAGAGTACGCATGTCCACATTCTCCTTTGAGCAACATGGTTCTGATCATGGGGTCCACCGGATGGTCGAACCCTCGCTTGCGTGCCGCCCCGCGGTTGCGACCCTTCAAAAGGCGTCGCGGAGGGCGGACAAACCCTATATGGCGGCCGGTCCCGGGGATTCAAGATTGCCCGGGAAAGGCGATATAGGAAAATATACCCTTGACGAAGGAGGCTTGTTGAGGTGTCTTCCGAGGTGTTCTCGGGGGTGGCCCCGGGGATGTTCTTTCTGGGGTTTTGCGGCGGTTATTCCTAGGGCCAAGGGATTATTAAGCCGGCCCCGGATAGACTGCTTTCGCCTGTCCCGCCCCAGAGCAAGCATGGGGGCCGGGCGGCCCCGTCTTGCCTGAAAGGGGCGGCCGGGGGAAGCCCGCAAGAGACGATGAACCGAGGCTTGAGATTTCAGCTTTGACCCAGAGCACCGTCGCCTTTTTCGACAGCACCTTCGAGGAAGCCCTGGCGCTGACCCGCGAGGCGCGCGACTACCTGACCCACGGGGAGCCGCGCGAGCGCGAGCGCATGACGCCGAACGACCGCATGCTGGCCAGCTGCGAGGCGATGCGGCTGACCTCGCGCCTGACCCAGGTCATGGCCTGGCTGCTGGTGCAGAAGGCGGTGCACGCCGGGGAGATGACCCGCGAGGAGGCCAAGGCGCCGGAGTTCCGCCTGGCCGGCAAGTCGGTCTGTGAGGAGACCAGGCCGCCCGTCGAGGGCAACCTGCAGCCGCGCCTCGCCGAGCTGCTGGACCGCTCCCACGGGCTCTACCAGCGGGTCGCCCGCCTGGATGCCCTGCAGGACCCGCCGCAGCGCCAGTTCAGATAGTTTCCGGACAAGACAAAAGGGCGGCAGATCTGCCGCCCTTTCTCGTATTCCCTGTGGGCGCCGTCGCCGGCTGCCCCGAAGCGAAGCTTACTGCTTCAGGCCGAAACCGCCGAAGCGCTTGTTGAACTTCGCCACCTGACCGCCGCTGTCGACCAAGCGATGCTCGCCGGTCCACGCCGGGTGCGTCTTCGGGTCGATGTCCAGGCGCATGGTGGCGCCTTCCTTGCCGAAGGTGGAGCGGGTCTTGAACTCGGTCCCGTCGGTCATCACGATGTTGATCTCGTGGTAGTCGGGATGGATGTCTTTTTTCATGGCTTCGATCCTTTAAAGCGCCGCGCTGTATACCCGAGACCGCCCCCCGGTGCAAGCCCCCGGCGGACCGCCTCCCGGGCTCGGAAATCCCCGGATTGGCGCGGCTTTGGAAGGCCTTGCCGGGCGTCCTGGCAGTGAATTGCGAATTTCGCAAAACAGCTCCCGGACTTGCGGCATTTTGCCCGCGAAAAGCGGAGTGGCGGCGGCGCTTCCGGTTCGCCAATCCCCCGGTGAGGCGTTATCTTCGGCCCGCCCCCAGAGGCTGCCGGGAAGGGTGGTGGAGGGGCGAAGGGATGGTCGAATGAGGATGTCTTCCGCCGTGCCGGCGCCGGTGAGCCAGGAAGCCCGCGCCCGCGGCAGCCTGAAGCTGCTGGTCGAGCTGTGGCAGTTCGTGCGGCCCTACGGCCTGCAGCTGGCTGGCGCCATGACGGCGCTGCTGGTCGCCTCAGGCACGGTGCTGGCGCTCGGCGTGGGCCTGCGCCACCTGGTCGACGAGGGCTTCTCCGGCGGCGACGCGACGCTCTTGAACCGCGCGGTGCTGGTGCTCTTCGGCGTCGTGGCGCTGCTCGCGGTGGCGATCTACGCGCGCTTCTACTTGGTGTCCTGGATCGGCGAGCGGGTCGTCGCCGACATCCGCCGCCGCGTCTTCGACCACATCCTGACCCTGTCGCCGGCCTACTACGAACTGACCCGCACCGGCGAAGTGCTGTCGCGCCTGACCACCGACACCACGCTGCTGCAGACCGTGGTCGGTTCCTCCGTTTCCATCGCCATCCGCAACTTCCTGCTGCTGATCGGCGGCAGCGTGCTGCTGGTCATCACCTCGCCGAAACTGACGGCGCTGGTCTTCCTGGTGGTGCCGATGGTGCTGCTGCCGATCCTCACCTACGGCCGGCGGGTGCGCCGCCTGAGCCGCACCAGCCAGGACCGCGTCGCCGACCTCGGCGTCTATGCCGGCGAGGCACTGGACGCCATCCGCACGGTGCAGGCCTTCGTGCACGAAGGCGAGGACCGGCGCCGCTTCGGCGGCCTGGTCGAATCCGCCTTCCAGGCCGCGCGCCAGCGCGTGGCGGCGCGCGCCATGCTGACCGCGGTGGTCATCCTGCTGGTCTTCGGCGCCGTCAGCATCATCCTGTGGATCGGCGGCCACGACGTCATCAGCGGACGCATTTCCGCCGGCGAGCTGTCGGCTTTCGTGTTCTACGCCATCGTGGTGGCGGGGGCCGCCGGCGCCTTCTCCGAGGTGATCGGCGACCTGCAGCGCGCCGCCGGCGCCACCGAGCGGCTGCTCGACCTGCTGGCGGTGGCGCCGGAGATCACTGCCCCCGCGCAGCCGGTGGCGCTGCCCGCTCCGCCGCGCGGCGCCGTCGCCTTCGAAGACGTGGTCTTCCACTATCCCTCGCGTCCCGAGAATTCAGCGCTGCAGGGCCTC
>DAIQBR010000346.1:2876-4357 GCA_036781105.1 Kiloniellaceae bacterium | reverse complement strand
TCTTGCGGAAAGCGAGAATTCCAGGGTATCTGCTGCAGTGGTCATGACGTCCTCTTAACCTTGTCCGGGGTTTCGCGGCCCGGAGCGCCCTCAAGATGTAGGGAGTCCGCCGGGCTTGTCAAATGGCCCGGTCGCGCTTCTGGACGCCCCGGCACGTTTCGAGTATACTACTGGGTAGTATATATGGTGTCTCGGCGAGGAACACGACAATGAGCGTCAAAGCATCGATTTCGCTCACCGAGGCTCAGGAAGCCTTCGCCCGGGAACTGGTCGCCGAGGGCTGTTACCCGAGCCTCAGCGCCGTTCTGCAGCAGGGCCTGGAACTCCTGCGCCAGCAGACCGAGGCGCGCGAAGTTGAGAACGCAGCGCTGCGGGCTCTCCTCGAGGAGCGGCGGCAGGGCAGATTTGTCGGTCTGCGCGAAGGGCGCCAGCGTACCCGTGCCATGCTGGCACGCAAGAACGGCGGTCGATGACTTACCGGGTCGAGCGTGCCGAGGACACGGACCGCGACCTTGAGCTCATCTTCGATTTTCTCTTCGAATCGTTTCTCGCTTTCGGTGAGGATGCCGGCACGGCCTTGGAGCGCGCCTCCCGGCGGGTCCTGGCGGTCGAGGATGCCCTGGCCGCGCTGGGCAAGGTCCCGCACCAGGGAACCCTGCGCCCGGAGCTCGGCAAGGGGCTGCGTCATGTCACCAAGGAGCGTGCGATCTTCTATTTCGAAGTGGACGACGAGGCGCAGGTCGTCCGCGTCCTCGCGGTCTTCTACGGCGCGCAGGACCATCAGCGCAAAATGCTGCTGCGGCTGCTTGGCGGGACAATGCGTCCTTAGGCGATAAACGCCCCAGATGGCCGGGAAAGCACGCCGAATCGCGCGGAAAACCGCCGTTGCCTGAAACCCACGGAGGCCGTAGGGTCGCCGCCATGCTGCACCCGAGTCCGCCTGCCGCCTATGCCTGCCGGCCCGAGGAGTCTCGGGGGAGGGACCTGCCCGAGCCGGAGAGCCCGACGCGCTCCTGCTTCCAGCGCGACCGCGACCGCATCGTCCATGCCGGCGCCTTCCGGCGCCTGAAGTACAAGACCCAGGTCTTCGTCTACCACGAGGGCGACTACTACCGCACCCGGCTGACCCACTCCATCGAGGTGGCGCAGATCGCCCGCTCCATCAGCCGCGCGCTGGGCCTCAACGAGGACCTGGCCGAGGCGGTGGCGCTGGCCCACGACCTGGGCCACACCTGCTTCGGCCATGCCGGCGAGGACGCGCTGAACCACTGCATGGAACCCTTCGGCGGCTTCGACCACAATGAGCAGACCTTCCGCATCCTCACCCTGCTGGAGCGCCGCTACGCCGAGTTCGACGGCCTGAACCTGACCTGGGAGAGCCTGGAAGGCATCGTGAAGCACAACGGCCCGCTCACCGGCCCCAATGCGCGAGAGGACGAAACGGTGCCGCCGACCGTGGCGGTCTATTGCCGCGACAGGCG
>DAIQBR010000346.1:0-2810 GCA_036781105.1 Kiloniellaceae bacterium | reverse complement strand
CGCCTACAACAACCACGACATCGACGACGGTCTGCGCGCGCGGCTGTTCACGCTGGACGACCTGCGCGAGCTGCCCCTAGTCGGCCCGCTGATCGCCGAGGTCGAGGGCAGGTATCCGGGCCTGGAAGGGCCGCGCCTGATCCACGAGACTATCCGCCGCCTCATCGACCACATGGTCAGCGACCTGCTGGCGGAAACCCGGCGCCGGGTCGAGGCGGCGCGGCCGGACTCGGCGGCGGCGGTGCGCGCACTCTCGGCGCCGCTGGTTGCCTTTTCCGACGAGATGCGCCAGAACGACCGCGCCCTGCGGTCCTTCCTCTTCGCCCGCATGTACCGCCACTACAAGGTCAACCGCATGACCTCCAAGGCGCGGCGGGTGGTGCAGGAGCTTTTCGAGCACTACCTGGCGCGTCCGGACTGCCTGCCCGACGAGTGGCAGCGGCAGGCCAAGGCGCTGCCGGAACGGGAGCGGGCGCGCCTGGTGGCCGACTACATCGCCGGCATGACGGACCGCTACGCGCAGGACGAGCACGCCAAGAATTTCGATATTCGAGTCAAGAACGCATGAACCTTTTCAAGCACTTCAAGGACGTCGTTGTCGGCGAACTTGAGCAGATGACGGCGGCCGGGGCGCTGCCGCCCGGCCTCGAGCTGTCAAAGGTGGGCGTCGAGCCGCCGCGCGACCGCAGCCATGGCGACCTCGCCACCAACGCCGCCATGGTGCTGGCCAAGCCGGCCGGGCAGAAGCCGCGTGACCTCGCCGAAGCGCTGGCCCAGCGCCTGAAGAATCATGCAGACGTGACCGAGGTGGCGGTCGCCGGGCCCGGCTTCATCAACCTGCGCCTCGCGCCCGACGTCTGGTACGACCGCCTGGCGGACATCCTCAGGGAAGGCACCGCCTACGGCGACAGCGACATGGGGCAGGGCAAGGCGGTGAACGTGGAGTACGTCTCGGCCAACCCGACGGGGCCGCTCACCGTGGGTCACGCGCGCGGCGCCGTGGTCGGCGACGCCCTGGCCCTGCTGCTCGCCAAGGCCGGCTACAACGTCACCCGCGAGTACTACATCAACGACGCCGGCGGCCAGGTCGACACCCTGGCGCGCTCGGCCTACCTGCGCTATTGCGAGGCCCTGGGCGAAAACATCGGCGAGATCCCCGAGGGGCTCTATCCCGGCGACTACCTGAAGGATGTCGGGGTCGAGCTGGCCCGGCGCGACCGCGACAGGTGGCTCGGCAAGGATGAGGCGGAGTGGCTGCCCGAGGTGCGCCGCTTCGCCATCGATGCCATGATGGACCTGGTGCGCGCCGACCTGGATTTTCTCGGCGTGCACCAGGAGGTGTTCTCCTCCGAGCGCGCGCTGGTCGAGGCCGGCGGCGTCGAGGAGGTGCTGAAGTTCCTCGAGGAACGCGATCTCACCTACACCGGCGTGCTGGAGCCGCCCAAGGGCAAGACGCCGGAAGACTGGGAGCCGCGCCCGCAGCTCTTGTTCAAGGCGACGCAGTTCGGCGACGACGTCGACCGGCCGCTCAGGAAGTCTGACGGCGCCTGGACCTACTTCGCCGGCGACATGGCCTACCACCTGGACAAGTTCCGCCGCGGCTTCCCGATCATGATCGACGTCTGGGGCGCCGACCACGGCGGCTACGTGAAGCGCATGACCGCCGCGGTGACGGGCAAGGCGAGCTGGACGTAAAGATCTGCCAGCTGGTGAACCTGAAGCGCGGCGGCGAGCTGGTGAAGATGTCCAAGCGCTCGGGCACCTTCGTCACCCTGCGCGAGGTGATCGAGGAGGTCGGCCGGGACGTCGTCCGCTTCATCATGCTGACCCGCAAGAACGACGCGACCCTGGATTTCGACCTCGTCGAGGTGCAGGAGCAGTCGCGCGACAACCCGGTCTTCTACGTGCAGTACTGCCACGCCCGCTGTCGCTCCATCCTGCGCCACGCGGAGACCGAGACTCCCGGGATTTCCCTGGATCCTGTGGCATTGTCGGGAGCCGACCTCAAGCGCTTGACCGACTCGGGGGAGCTTGGTCTGATCAAGCTGCTGGCGGAATGGCCGCGCCTGCTGGAAAGCGCCGCCGAGGCGCACGAGCCTCACCGGGTGGCCTTCTATCTCTACGATCTGGCCGCGGCCTTTCACGGGCAGTGGAACAAGGGCAAGGACCATGCCGAACTGCGCTTCCTCCTGCCGGACGATCCGGGCATGACGGCGGCGCGCTTGGCGCTGGTGCAGGCGGTGGCCTTCGTGATCGCCTCCGGCCTCGGGGTCTTCGGCGTCACGCCGGTTGAGGAGTTGCGCTAGATGAGCGGACCCGGACGGGGCCGAGACGGAGACGACGATCTGACCGCCGATGCGCCGGCGTTCAGCGACGAAGGGATGCGCCGGATCATCTACGGACAGGACCCCAAGGATCCCAACTACGGGGGCCAGCCCCACGAGACCGGCATCCGGCGCGCCCGCGACAGCCGCAGCCGGGCCTTCGAGGACGACACCGAAGAGCTGGCGGCCGACCTGCGTGGCCGCCGCAGCCTGGTGCCGGTGGTCACGGCGCTGGCCGCGGTGTTCTGCTTCGGCGCCATCGTCTGGTACGCCTACACCTGGGGCACCGGCCAGATGTCCAGCGAGGAGCTGCCGGTGGTGCGCGCCCAGCCGATGCCGGAGAAGGTGCGCCCGGAACAGCCCGGCGGCATGGAAGTGCCGCATCAGGGCATCGCCGTGCTGAACGAAGGCGGCGAGGGGGCGGGCCAGGCTCCCGGCCAGGGTGACGGCCAGACCGCCGAGCGTCTGCTGCCGCGCCCCGAGACG
>DAIQBR010000345.1:0-4371 GCA_036781105.1 Kiloniellaceae bacterium | reverse complement strand
CGATATCAGATCCGGTTCGAGGTCCCATTCTAGCGGCATAGCCAGCGCAAAGGCCACAAGGCGTTGAGGCGACTACCCCCAAGGGCTGTCCCCTAAATAGTCACAGCCGGGCAATGGATATCCTCCGGCGACGAGCGTAGGCTCCCGGGATTGCGGGCAGCTCTCGCCCAGGCTACTCAGATGAGGGGGAGGCGACGACATGCCGACATCCGTGATAGACACCCTCTTCGACTGCATCGTGCTGGGTGCCGGCATCAGCGGGGTTACCGCGGCCCGCAATCTGCAGCAGGCCGGCTTGAAGGTGCTGCTGCTGGAAGGCGCCGACCGCATCGGCGGGCGCATGAAGTCCGTGCGCGATTTCGTCAGGAAGGATGGCAAGGCGGTGCCGGTCGAGGCCGGCGCAGAGTACATCCACATCGCCGAGCAGGACCGCTATCTGGAATTCTGGCGCGAAGTGCGCAAGCACGGCTTCACCACCTCGCCGCTCCACAAATGCGGCATGGGAATCCTGAAGATTCCGCGCAATCGCATGTACTTCAGCCCCTGGGTGCGCACCAAGATGCTGGCCGAGGTAATCGTGCAGCCGGAGTTCTGGGACCTGCCCGCGGCGCTGGAAGAGATCCAGGAGTTCGATGCCGAGAACAGCCCCGACATCACGGCCAAGACCTTCGCGGAGCGCTACGCCCGGAAAAACAACATGACCGCTCGCGGTCTCGCGCTGCTGACCTATACGCTTTCGGCGCACACGCCCGGGCCCATCGACGTCATCTCCATCGCCGGGTTGAAGACCGATGCCATCGTCGACCAGCTCATGGAGCGCAAGGAACTGCGCATGGAGCACGATGACGCCAGGCCGTTCGGGCTCTGCGGCTACGATACCCTGCCGCAGAAGATCGCCGCGGAGTTCACCGCCGCCGGCGGCACCCTGGAAAAGAGCCGCGCCGGTTCGACGGCGCGCAAGGTGGTGAAGGTCGCGCGCCAGGCGGACGGCAAGGTGGTGGTCACCGACCAGGGTGGCCGCAGTTACAGCGGCCGCAGCGTCATCTGCACCTTCTCCGCAGGCATGCTGAATCCGGACAGCGGTGAGGGTGACGCGATCTTCGGGCCGCTGCTGACGCCGCTGAAGCGCGAGGCCCTGGGGCTGGTGCGCATGGGGGCCATCACCAAGTTCAGCCTGGAGTTCAAGCAGCGCGTCTGGGTCGATGACGGCGGCGAGTCGTCCGGCCACATGACGGTGCTCAGCAACCCGCTCGGCAAGGCGCGCACTTTCTTCTCCTCCTTCCCCAAGGAGCACCTGGGGCCACACGTCCTGACCGGCCTGCTGATGAACCAGGATCACGACCAGATCGCCGGGATGACCGACGAGCAGGCCGTCGCGCATGTCTTCGCGGCGCTCGGCAAGGTCTACGGGCGCGGGCGGCGCTGGAGCCAGAAAACCGTGCTGGCCGGCAAGACGGTAGGCAACAAGTTCAGGCCCAATTTCCTGCGCGCGGACTGGTCGAAGGATCCCTTCGCCAAGGGCGGCAATTCCTATCTCGCTTTTGCGCCGAAGCGGCCGGGCCGCCTGCTGGCCAAGGAGGCGCGCGAGGCCCTGAAGGACCCGCGCGAAACGCTGCCGCTGTTCTGGGCCGGCGAAGCGGTCGCCTCCGCCTACGACCGCAAATACCAGCCGCTGGCGGTGCACGGCGCCTATATCACCGGCGTGCGTGCGGCTGACGACGTGCTGCACTATCTGCAGGTTGCCGGCGGCGACGCGGCCAAGTTCGATCACTACTACAAACTGCGCTATTCCGCCTGATCCGCAGCACCTGCCGATCCGCCCTGAATTCTCGCACGGACAATGCGGTTTTGATATCGGACCAAAACCCGTATCCTGCGCACCAACGAAGAACGGCCGGGTGGGAGACGGAATGACGGACGTGCGATGCCTCTGGGAGGCTGCGGCATTGCTGGGTGAGGGCCCTCTGTGGTCGCCGCGCGAAGCTGCACTCTACTGGGTCGACATCAAGGCGCCGGCCCTGCACCGCTTCCGTCCGTCGGACGGCGACAAGACGTCCTGGGCGATGCCGGAGCCGCTCGGCTGGGTCATCGAGCGCGAAAACGGCGAGGGGCTCGTCGCCGGCTTCAAGGATCGCGGCTTCGCCTTCCTGACGCCGGGCACCATGGTGCCGGAGACCATCGGCCAGCCGGAGCCCGACTACCCGGACAACCGCTTCAACGATGCCAAGGCCGACGCGGCCGGGCGCATCTGGGCCGGCACCATGGACGACAACGAGCGCGAGGCCTCGGGCGCGCTCTACCGGCTCGACCCCGATCTCGACTGGCACCGCGTCGATCGTGGCTACACCGTCACCAACGGCCCGGCGATCAGTCCCGACCAGCGGCTGCTGTATCACACCGATACCTTCGAGGGCACGATCTATGCCTTCGATCTCGGCGCGAACGGCAAGCTCACCAACAAGCGTGTCTTCGCGACCATTCCCGAGGGTGACGGCTATCCCGACGGGATGACCTGCGATGCCGAGGGCGGGCTGTGGGTTGCCCATTGGGGCGGCTGGCGCATCACCCGCTTCACCCCCGGCGGTGAAGTCGACCGCGTGATCGAGATGCCGGTGGCCCAGGTCACCAGCTGCACTTTCGGCGGGCCGGACCTCGACCGGCTCTACGTGACCTCGGCCTCCGTCGGGCTCGACGATGAGGACCGCGAAGAGCAGCCGCTGGCCGGCGGCCTCTTCGAGATCGTCCCCGGCGTAAAGGGCCTGCCGGCGGGGCAGTTCGGCGGCTGAGCCTAACTACTTCTTCTTTTTCTTCGGCTTGTCTTTTTTCTTCTTCGCCGGCTTGCCGCGCCAGGCGCCTTCCGGCTGGATCTCCACGCCGTTGAAGTTGGCCACCGCGTCGGCCAGCATCGGCATGTTGCGCTCGCCGCGGCCCATCGCCATGGCCATGGTGTAGGTCTGCTTCACCGCGCTGGCCACCACGGTGGTCAGCTTCTCGGCATCGGCCAGCTGGTTGAAGTAACGCACGTCCTTGTCGCAGTTGGCGATGGTGAACTCGTGCGCTTTGGGATCGCCGTCGATCACCCACTTGCAGACATTCTGGAACATGCCGCTGTTGAGTCCGCCGGCCGAGATCACCTCGCGGAACTTGTCCAGCGGCACGCCGGTCTTCTTGGCGGCGGTGAAAGCCTCGGCGTAGACCGCGACATAGCTCATGGCGACGAAGTTGTTGACCAGCTTCATCTTGTGGCCGGAACCGACCGGGCCGACGTGGATGATGTTCTCCGCCCAGGTCTCGATCAGCGGATAGACCTCTTTCAGGGTCTTGGCATCGGCGCCGACGAAGGTATTGAGCAGGCCCTGCTCGGCTTCTTTGGGCGAGCGGCCGAGCGGCGCGTCGATCAGGCGCACGCCCAGCGGCGCCAGCTCCTCTGCCAGGGCGATTGTCGAGTTGGGGTCGGCGGTCGAGCAGTCGACCACGATGAGCCCCTTATGAGCGCCTGCCTTGATGCCGTCCTTGCGCCGAATCAGGTCCTCGACCTGCACAGAGGAAGTGACGCAGAGAAAGATCACGTCGCTGTTCTTCGCCATCTCGGCGGGGCTCTTGGCTTCCTTGGCGCCCCGCTTCACCAGGTCGGTGACCGGCTTGCGGTTGCGGTGACCCATGATGGAGAGAGGGTAGCCCTTCTCGACGACGTTCTTGGCCATGCCGTGGCCCATCAGGCCGACGCCGATGAAGCCGACGCGTTGCTTGCTCATTGGGGGAGGTCTCCTTTCGCTTGGCTTTCGGGCCGCTTGGCTCGATGTCTTGCCGTCAATCGGCGGCGACGACGTGCTGGCGCTGCTCGCCCAGGCCCTCGATGCCGAGGGTGATGGCGTCGCCCGGCTTCAGGTAGGTCGGCGGCTTCTGGCCCATGCCGACGCCCGGCGGCGTGCCGGTGGTGATGATGTCGCCGCTCTGCAGGCTCATGAATCGGCTGACGTAGCTGACCAGGTGGGCGACGGTGAAGACCATCGTCCGGGTGCTGCCGTCCTGGTAGCGGTGGCCGTTCACCTCCAGCCAGAGGTGCAGGTCCTGCGGATCCGGCACCTCGTCGGGCGTGACCAGCCAGGGACCGACGGGCCCGAAGGTGTCGGCGCTTTTGCCTTTCACCCACTGGCCGGTGCCTTCCAGCTGGAAGGCGCGCTCGGAGACGTCGTTCACCACGCAATAGCCGGCAACGTGGCTCAGCGCGTCGGCTTCCTTGATGTACTTGCCGGGCTTGCCGATGACGCAGGCGAGCTCGACCTCCCAGTCGACCTTCGTCGAACCGCGCGGCATCGTGATGGTGTCGTTCGGCCCGCAGATGCTGCTGGTCGCCTTCATGAAAATCAC
>DAIQBR010000344.1:0-4371 GCA_036781105.1 Kiloniellaceae bacterium | reverse complement strand
ATTCGGAACCGGCCCGATCTCTGCAAAGAGCTTTTCAGCCCGCTTGAGAAAAGCGGGCAAGCCGGCCACGGCGTCGGCCGCGCGGTGCTTGGTTTCCTCGTCGGTGAAGTCCGACAGCCGGCTCTGGACCTTGTTCCAGCCTTCGATGATGCGCTCGCCGTAGTCCGGCAGTTCGAACGCGATGCTCTGTGCCGCGTAGATGCCGCCACTGACCCCGATGATGCGGTAGCTGAGGGCGGCGAGATCATCGGAGAGGGTGTCGATGATCCGCCGCGAGGATTCATTCTGCTCGACGATGTCCTGCATCAGCGCGTGGTCGCGCTGCAGCGCGTAGGACAGCACCGCGAACTGGGCCACCAGGACGAAAAGAAACACCGCCAGGGCGATCTGCGCCTGGGTGCGAATCCGTCCAAACCAACCCAATCGTCGAGCGCGGCGCTGCAAGGGGCCAGCCCTCTCCTAGGCGAAACTTACAAGGATACGGCAGGCGCTCTTAACGGGCGACGGGGTTGTTCCCGGCCTGCCAGTCCTCATAGCCGCCGCGCATCCACATGACGTTGTTATAGCCGGCCTCCACCGCATTGCGGGCGGCGTGGTAGCTCTTCCAACCGGTCGAGCCATGGCTGTAAAACACGATCCGCTCCGAGCGGTTCGGCCCGAGGAAGCGGGTGTCGAGCGCGTTGTTGTCGGCATCGTAGTGCTCGGCAGCGCTCAGCGCGCCGGGCACGTGGCCATCGGCATAAGATGCCTTCTTACGAAGATCGTAGACTTTCACACCCTGATTGAGCATTGGCCGCAGATCCTGAGGGGAGACGATGGTGACGCCCTCCAGATGCTCCGGCGTTTCGTCGGCGGCCCTGGTCGGCGCGGCCGTTGCCGCCGCCAAGGTGAAAGCAAGCAGAAATGCAGAGACTACCCAGCGCATGGTTATTCTCCCAGACGTTAACCATTGGTTAGGCGTCAATTTAAGGTGGGGAAACTAACGAGGTATTAACAGCGCCAGCTATTCGCCAACCCCAGGTTTAATCAACGACTTACAGGGCACGTTTGGTCTGTTTTAGGGACCGCAGCCCGGCAAATTCGGGAGTTTTTGCGCCCTCAGTGCCGCCGCCGGCGCGCCACGACGCGGTCGAGCATGCGCGTATCGAGAGTGGTCGGCAGGCCGGATTCCGGGCTCTCGCCCAGCAGAGCGCTCTCCAGACGGGCCTCGATCAGCTTGGCATCGCTGAGATCGGCGCCGCGCAGGTCGGCCATGTAGAAGTCGGTGCGCGAGAGGTCGGCGCCGGCAAAGCGGGTGGCGTTCAGCAGGCTGTCGGCGAAGCGGCACCCGGTCAGGGTGGCCCCCTCGAAACGGGCGCCGGTCAGGTTGGCCCCCTCGAAGTCGCAGTCCACCAGGTCGGCCCCGCTCAGGTCGATGCCCCTGAGGTCCAGGCCGCTGAGGTCGCAGCGCAACAGCACGACGCGGCGGCCGTCGCTGCGGCCGGCCCGATAGCGTGCGTGGGCCGCCAGCAGGGGCTCGAGCTGGTCACGGTTCAGGCGCGAGCCGATCATCACCTTCTGCGGCGGGCGGTCCCGGGTCAGCGTCTCGGTCAGCTTGGTCATTACCTATGTCCTCACCCCTTTTGAGACCCCAGCCTTTGCCAGGTGTTCTTGCCCGGCTTGAGGTCAAAAAAAGGGGGTCGAGTAATTCGACCCCCAGTTTCTTGAATATGCGATGTCGGTCAGCGTTAGGTACGAGACAAAAGTGCGATGCGGAGTACTTAGATCAGGATGCGATATGGGTGTGTGTCTCTGTCCGAACGATGACTAGAATATACCAACGGTCAGTCCAGGAGTCAATCAAAAAAGCATCTGAGCCGATATATACTTCAAAAATAAGCGGGCACCACCCAAACATTAGGGCATTATGACCGAAAACCGGAGAATTGACGCATGGATGGACGAAAATCTAGGGCAATATGGCCGATAGTGTGAACGTAGCTTGGACAAAATGCCCGAATAGGCTTGCGGGCACGGCCATATTGCCCTAACTTACTTCGAGTTCTTGGCAACAAGCGGGAGAATTTGGGCCATGGCGGAGGAGCAAGAGGAGGCCATGACGGCCGAGCAGCTGCGCGATCTCTGCACCCGGCTCTACGGGGCGGCCCGCTGGCAGACCGCCCTGTCCCGGGAGCTGAAGGTGAACGACCGGACGGTCCGCCGCTGGGCCTCGGGCAAGGCCCGGATTCCGCAGCCGGTGGCCCTCTGCGTGAAGCTGATGGTCTTCCTCGACGAGCTGAGCTGGCTCGGCGAGTGGCGCCAGGCCATTCAGGAGGATATCTAGGATTTTGCCCCCACCGGGGCGCCCGGCAGGGCGGGGTACGGACTCAGTAGGCGCGGTCGACGCAGAAGTCGACGACGTCCAGCAGGGCCGTCTTGGCCGGGCTGCCGGGGAAGCTCTCGAGGGCCTCGCGGGCCGAGGCGGCATAGGTGCGGGCCCGCGCCATGGCCTCGGCCAGGGCGCCGTGGCGCTGCAGGATCTCAATGGCCTGTTCCAGGTCGCCGTCGTGCTGGTCCTGGTCCTCCAGGCAGCGCTGCCAGAAGGCCCGCTCGGTACTGTCGGCGCGCTGGATCGCCAGCACCACCGGCAGGGTGATCTTGCCGTCGCGGAAGTCATCACCCACGCCCTTGCCCAGTTCGGCCTGCAGGGCCGAATAGTCGAGCACGTCGTCGACCAGCTGGAAAGCGATGCCAAAGCCGCTGCCGAAGCGCTCCAGGGCATCTTCTTCGGCGGCCGGCCGCTCGGCCACCACCGCGCCGATGCGGCAGGCGGCGGCGAAGAGGGCCGCCGTC
The DNA here is from genome assembly GCA_036781105.1 of Kiloniellaceae bacterium. GTDB lineage: Bacteria > Pseudomonadota > Alphaproteobacteria > Kiloniellales > Kiloniellaceae > Pelagibius. The sequence goes on along the minus strand of DAIQBR010000344.1, from coordinate 1,539 downwards.
TTCGCCTCGATCACCTGCATGTAGGAGGTCTCGTCCGAAGAGGTGTCGTTGGCGGTCATCAGCTGCAGCACCTCGCCCTCGGCGATCACCGCTGAGGCATTGGAGAGGATGCGCAGCACGTCGAGGGAACCGTCGGCCACCATCAGCTGGAACGACCGGCTGAACAGGAAGTCGCCGACCAGCACCGAGGGTTTGTTGCCCCAGACGGCATTCGCGGTGGCAAGGCCGCGGCGCAGGTCACTGGCGTCGACCACGTCGTCGTGCAGCAGGGTGGCGGTGTGAATGAACTCGACGCAGGCCGCGAGGCCCAGGTGACGGTCGCCCTGGTAGCCGCACAGCCTGGCCGAGGCGAGAGTCAGCATGGGGCGCAGGCGCTTTCCACCCGCGGCGACGATGTGGCTGGCCAGTTGGGGAATCAGCGCCACCGGCGAATGCATGTGTTCGACGATCAGGCGGTTCACCGCCTCCAGGTCGTCGCCGACCAGGCGGCTCAGCGGCTCCAGGCCGGCTTTGGCATCGCCCTTTGCGTGTTTGTCGATTTCGGCGGCCAGCGCCAAGACAGTACCCTCGCGGTTCTCTCGTTTCCGGCCGCACACCCCTGGCGCGCGACGGGCCGGCAAAGCGACTTTCTTTCCGGGTCAACTCCGAAGCCGGCCCGACGGTTCGCTTTGTCCAGCGGCAGCTTGTCACGCCGGCCCACGGCGGCCAAGCCTCCCCACCCTGCCACTGCGGCGAAAACCCTTTCCGTGCAGGCGGCAAGCCCTTGAGGCAGCATAGGTTGAACGGTCGGGCGGTCAAGCCCGATGCCCCGGGATATCGCGCCTGCGACGATTGGCGCTATAAGGATTGCGCGATGAAGGAACTGCTGCGCACCAACGACATTGTCAGGCTCTCCTGGATCCAGGCCGTCCTGGCCGACGCCGGGATCGAAAGCGTGGTGTTGGATCTCCACACCTCGGTCCTGGAGGGCTCGATCGGCATCCTGCCGCGGCGCGTGATGGTCGGCGACGAGGACTACCGGCGCGCCCGCTGGGCCCTGCAGGCGGCCGGCGCGGGAGCGGAGCTGTCATGACCCTGCTGACGCCCTACCCGGAAGGCGGAGTCACCGAGGACGGCTTCCTCGGCGGGCGCCTGCGCCTGCGCCAGCCGGCGGAGGGCTACCGCGCCGCCATCGATCCGGTGCTGCTGGCCGCGGCCGTGCCGGCGATGGCGGGACAACGCGTGGCCGACCTCGGCTGCGGCGTCGCCACCGCCGGTCTCTGCCTCATGGCGCGGGTGAGCGGCCTTGCGGTGACCGGCCTGGAACTGCAACCGGCACTGGCGACCCTGGCCGAGGAGAACGCCGCCCTGAACGCCCGGCTGAATGACGGGGGTGCGCGCCTGCGGGTGCTGCAGGGTGACGTTGCCAGCCCGCCGCCCGAGCTTGCCGCCGAAGGCACCGACCGCGGGGGCTTCGACCATGTCATGCTGAACCCGCCCTACCTGGAGCCGGGCGCGGTGCGCCTGCCGGAGCAGCCGCTGCGCCGCATCGCCATGGTG
>DAIQBR010000343.1:2912-4429 GCA_036781105.1 Kiloniellaceae bacterium | reverse complement strand
CATCGGGCCCTGCCTATAAGGGGTTGTTTTCCTTCCCAGCCCCGGGGGCTTCCCGCCCATGGAGATCGCCGTCACGGACCTGCCCGCCCGCCTCCAGCGCGGCGAGCGCCTGCTCGGCCTCGACCCGGGCTCGAAGACCCTCGGCCTCGCGATCTCCGATTCCGCCCTCAAGGTCGCCTCGCCGCTGGAGACCATCAAGCGCGGCAAGTTCACCCAGGACGCCGAACGCCTCGCGGAGATCTGCCGCCAGTACCGCATCGGCGGCCTGGTCATCGGCCTGCCGGTGAACATGGACGGCTCCGAGGGGCCGCGCTGCCAGTCGGTGCGCCAGCTCGCCCGCAACCTCACCGAGAAGGCCGGCTTCACCCAGCCCATCGCCTTCTGGGACGAGCGCCTTTCCACCGCCGCCGTCGAGCGCTTCCTGGTGGACGAGGCCGACATGACCCGCAAGCGCCGCGCCGAGGTGGTCGACAAGATGGCCGCCGCCTACATCCTGCAGGGCGCCCTCGACGCCATCGCGCGCCAGGCCCCGACAGCCACCGGCACCTGAATGCAGGCCCTCGCCACCGCCGTCCTGCCGGTCTTCCTGCTCATCCTGCTGGGCTTCCTCATCCGCCGGCGCGGCTGGCTGACCCTCGGCTTCTGGGAGCCGGCCGAAAGGCTCTGCTACTTCTTCCTGCTGCCGGCGCTGCTGGTCACCTCGCTGGCCGGCGCCGACTTCTCCGGCCTGCCGGCGGCCGCCATGGCCGGTGCCGTCGCCGCGGCGATCTTCTCCATGGCCGCCCTGCAGTGGCTCTTCCACCTCATCCAAGCCAACTGGTTTCAGGGGGGCGACGGGCCGGGCTTCACCGCGGTGCTGCAGACCTCGATCCGCCCCAACACCTACATCGGCCTCTCCATCCCCTTCGCGCTCTTCGGCGAGCCGGGCCTCACCATCGCCGCCCTGCTGGTCGCCGTGACGGTGCCCAGCGTGAACCTCCTCTCGGTCGCGGCGCTGCTGCGCTACGGCGGCAACTACGCGGGCCAGCGGCCCGGCCCCAACCCGGGCCTGCTGCGTGCCCTGCTGCTGAACCCGATGATCCTCTCCTGCTTCCTGGGGCTGCTGTTGAACCTCAGCGGCCTCGGCCTGCCGCCGGTGGTGGACGAGACCCTCGGCATTCTCGCCCGCGCCGCCCTGCCGCTGGCGCTGCTGGCGGTCGGCGCCGGGCTCGACCTCGGGGCCGCCAAAGCCGCCGGCGCCCGGGTCGGCGCCGCCGTGGTGCTGAAGCTGGCCGGCCTGCCGCTCATCACCGCCGGCTTCTGCGGACTGGTCGGCGTCGACGGCCTTGCCTGGACCGTCGCGCTCATCTTCAGCGCCCTGCCGGCGGCGACCTCCTCCTACATCCTGGCCCGCCAGATGGGCGGAGCGCCGACCCTGGTCGCCAACATCCTCACGGTGCAGACCCTCGCCGCCGCCCTCACCCTGCCGCTGCTGGTGTTCTTCATCACCTGACTTGCCCCCCACTTGACCAACACAC
>DAIQBR010000343.1:1298-2902 GCA_036781105.1 Kiloniellaceae bacterium | reverse complement strand
CATCACCTGACTTGACCGCTTCTTCGCGGATCGGCACAACCGCACCCACAATGCCGCCGCACAGGATTTCCCTTACATGACCGCTCCGCTCACCGGCCTGCGGGTCTTCGACCTGACCCGCATCCTGGCCGGCCCCACCGCGACCCAGCTGCTGGGCGACCTCGGCGCCGAGGTCATCAAGATCGAGCGCCCGGGTCAGGGCGACGACACGCGCAAGTGGGGGCCTCCCTTCGTGCCCGGCCCCGACGGCGAGCCGACCGCGGAGAGCGCCTACTTCCTCTCGGCCAACCGCAACAAGCGCTCGCTCAGCCTCGACATCTCCAAGCCCGAGGGCCAGGAACTGGCACGCGAGATCATCGGCTACTGCGACATCCTGGTGGAGAACTTCAAGGTCGGAAACCTGGCGCGCTACGGCCTCGGCTACGACGACCTGAAAGCGCGCCACTCGGGCCTCATCTACTGCTCGATTACCGGCTTCGGCCAGACGGGGCCCTACGCGCCGCGCGCCGGCTACGACTACCTCGCCCAGGGCATGGGCGGCATCATGAGCCTGACCGGCGAGCCCGAGGGCGAGCCGGTGAAGGTCGGCGTCGGCATCGCCGACATCATGTGCGGCATGTACGCCGTCTCCGCCATCCTCGCCGCGCTGCACTACCGCGGCATGACGGGCCTCGGCCAGCACATCGACCTCGGCCTGCTCGACACCCAGGTCGCCTGGCTGACCTACGAGGGGCTCAACTACCTGACCTCCGGCCAGGTGCCCAAGCGCCAGGGCAGCGAGCACCCCAACATCGTGCCCTACAAGACGATGCCCTGCGCCGACGGCTATTTCATCCTGGCGGTCGGCAACGATGGCCAGTTCGCCCGCTTCTGCAAGTTCGCCGGCTGCCCGGAGCTGGCCGAGGACGAGCGCTTCACCACCAATGCCCTGCGCGTGCAGAACCGCGCCGCGCTCTACGAGATCCTGCCGGAGATCACCCGGCAGAAGAGCCAGCAGCACTGGGTCCTCGGCCTCGCCGGCCTCGCCGTGCCGGCCGGGCCGGTGAACAGCCTGGACCAGGTCTTCGCCGACCCGCAGGTGCTGGAACGCGGCATGAAGGTCGCCATGCCCTACCGCGGCAGCGCCAAGGGCGAGGTCGACCTCATCGGCAACCCGATCAGGTTTTCCGAAACCCCGGTGGAATACCGATTCGCCCCGCCGCGTGCCGGCCAGGACAGCGACGCGATCCTCGAGGAACTGCTCGACCTCGGCCCCGAGGCACGCGCCCGCCTGCGCGGAAAAGGCATTATCTAGAGGCCTTTGCGGGCCATTCCTGCGTTATCCCTCGAACCATTGTCCAGGCCGCTTGCCCCCCGCCGGGCACGGTGTCATAACACGGCTTTAATGACTGCATCTCCCGGCACGTCGGCCTTTGAAGGCTACCGGCACCGCCACCTCCTCGGCATCGAGGGGCTGACGGCAAGGGAGATCCTCTTTCTGCTCGACCGCTCCGACGGCTACGTCGCTCTGAACCGCGGCGCGAACAAGAAGACGGACCTCCTGAACGGCCGTACAGTCATCAATCTTTTCTTTGAAAATTCAACGCGTACCAGGACATCCTTCG
>DAIQBR010000343.1:0-1264 GCA_036781105.1 Kiloniellaceae bacterium | reverse complement strand
GGGCCGACGTGATCAACATGTCGGTGGCATGGTCGTCGATCAAGAAGGGCGAGACCCTGATCGACACCGCCATGACCTTGAACGCCATGCACCCCGACGTGCTGGTGGTGCGCCACCCGGATTCCGGCGCCGTCCAGCTGCTGGCCGAGAAGATGAACTGCGCCGTCATCAACGGCGGCGACGGCAGCCACGAGCACCCGACCCAGGCGCTGCTCGACGCCCTCACCATCCGCCGCCGGCTCGGCAAGATCGAGGGCCTGCGCGTCGCCATCTCGGGCGACATCGCCCACAGCCGCGTAGCGCGCTCCAATATTCACCTGCTCACCACCCTGGGCGCCCAGGTCCGCCTCATCGCGCCGCCGACGCTGATGCCGGGCGGCGTCGAGCGCATGGGCGTCGAGACCTTCACCGATCTGCGCAAGGGGCTGGAGGACTGCGACATCGTGATGATGCTGCGCCTGCAGACCGAGCGCATGCAGGGCAGCTACGTGCCCTCGACCCGCGAGTATTTCCACTTCTTCGGCCTGGACCGCGACAAGCTGCAGGCCGCCAAGCCGGATGCCCTCATCATGCATCCCGGTCCGATGAACCGCGGCGTGGAGATCGACAGCGAACTGGCCGACGACATCCACCGCTCGGTGATCCGCGAGCAGGTCGAGATGGGCGTCGCCGTGCGCATGGCCTGCCTCGAGACCCTGAACCACAACCTGCACCTGGCGCGCAGCCAGCAGGAACAGGCTGCCCAGTGAGAGCCGATCCGTGACCCTTCCCCTTCCCAAGCACCGCACCGCTTATGTGAACGCCCGCCTGCTGGATCCGGCGAGCGGCCTCGACGCGCCCGGCGCTCTGCTCGCCGAGGACGGCAAGATCACCGACCTCGGCCCGAACCTCTTCAAGGAAGGACTGCCCGAGGGCGTGCAGAAGGTCGACTGCGGCGGTGCCTGCCTGGCGCCGGGCCTGGTCGACATGCGCGTGCAGTTGCGCGAGCCGGGTGAGGAGCACAAGGAGACCATGGACTCCGCCGGGCGCCCCGCCGCCGCCGGTGGCGTCACCTCCATGGGCGCGCTGCCCAACACCGACCCGGTGATCGACGACGTCGCCGGCGTCGAGTTCATCGCGCGCCGCGCCCGCGAGGTGAAGCGCGTGAAGGTCTACACCTACGCCGCCGTGACGCGGAACCTGGAAGGCCGCGAGCTGACCGAGATGGGCCTGCTGGCCGAGAACGGTGCCGTCGCCTTCACCGACGGCCTGAAGGCGGTGGCGG
>DAIQBR010000342.1:698-4444 GCA_036781105.1 Kiloniellaceae bacterium | reverse complement strand
CGGCCCGCGCCGCGCTGCTCGCCGCCGCCGGTCTCGCCGTCCACCGCCAGCCCGCCGCGATCGACGAGGAGTCCCTGAAGGCTTCCCTGAAATCCGAAGGCGCGACGCCGGCACAGGTCGCCGAAACCCTGGCCGAGCTGAAGGCGCAACGCGTCTCGGTGAAGCACGAGGGCGCCCTGGTGATCGGTGCCGATCAGATGCTCTCCTGCAACGACGTGTGGTTCGACAAACCGGCCGACCGCGACCATGCCGCCGCGCAACTGCATGCGCTCAGCGGCAAGACCCACACGCTGTGGACCAGCGTCTGCGTGGTGCGCAACGGCAGCCGCATGTGGCATCACAACGCCGCGGCACGGCTCACCATGCGCAAGCTCAGCGACGCTTTCATCGACAGCTATCTCGCCGCCGCCGGCGCGGCGGTGACGACCTCCGTTGGCGCCTACCAGGTCGAAGGCCTGGGCGCGCAGCTCTTCGCCGAGATCGACGGCGACTTCTTCACCATCCTCGGCCTGCCGCTGCTGCCGCTGCTGGATTTCCTGCGCCAGAACAAGGTCCTTGCCGCATGACTTTCTCCGCCCGCCCGCTCACCGGAAAGGCGCGCGTCGCCGGCCTTGTCGGCTGGCCGGTGTCCCACTCGCGCTCGCCGCGGCTGCACGGCTACTGGCTGGCCGAGCACGGCATCGACGGTGCCTACGTGCCGCTGCCGGTGCGGCCCGAGAACATCGAGCCTGCCCTGAGCGGCCTCGACGCCGCCGGGCTTGCCGGCGTGAACGTCACCATCCCGCACAAGCAATCCGTTCTCGCGCTCTGCGACGAGGTGGATGATGTCGCGCGCCGCATCGGCGCGGCCAACGTGCTGCTTTTCCAGGATGGCCGGATCGCCGCGACCAACACCGACAGCTTCGGCTTCATGGAGAACCTCAAGGCCACTGCGCCGGCCTGGTCCGCCGCGGCGCCGGCGGTGCTGCTCGGCGCCGGCGGCGGCGCGCGCGCCGTCGCGGTCGGCCTGCTGGACGCCGGTGTGCCGGAGCTTCGCCTGGTCAACCGCAGCCGCGAGCGTGCCGAACAGCTCGCTGCCGACATCGGCGGGCCGATCACCGTGGTGCCCTGGGATCAGCGCGCCGCCGCCCTGTCGGGTGCCGGCCTGCTGGCGAACTCGACCTCGCTCGGCATGAGCGGACAGCCCAAGCTCGAACTGGCGCTCGACGATCTTCGCGAGAAGGCGGTGGTCTGCGACCTCGTCTACAGCCCGCTCGAGACCGAGCTTTTGAAAGCGGCGCGGGCCCGCGGCGCCGTCGGCGTCGACGGCCTCGGCATGCTGCTGCACCAGGCGCGGCCCTGCTTTGCCGCCTGGTTCGGCACCGATCCTCAGGTGACCGACGCGCTGCGTGACTTTGTCATGGCGGACGGCTAGGCGCCGGCGATGCTGATCGTCGGCCTCACCGGTTCCATCGGCATGGGCAAGTCGACGGCCGCGGCCACGCTGCGCCGCCTCGGCCTGCCGGTGCACGATGCCGATGCCGCGGTGCATCGCTTGATGGCGCGCGGCGGCGCGGCGGTGGAGGCGGTGGCGCAGGCCTTTCCCGGCGTCGAGCGCGACGGCGCCATCGACCGCAAACGGCTCGCGGCCAGGGTGCTGGAAGATCCGGCGGCCTTGCAGCGGCTGGAGGCGATCCTGCATCCGCTGGTGCGGCGCGAGACGCACCGTTTTCTCGCCCAGCAGGCGCGCCTGCGCCGGCCGATCGCGGTGCTCGACATCCCGCTGCTTTACGAAACCGGCGCCGAACGCCGCTGCGACGTGGTCATCGTGGTTTCCGCGCCGGCCTTCATCCAGCGCGCCCGCGTGCTGTCGCGGCCGGGGATGACCGAAGCGCGCTTCCGCGCCATCCTCGCGCGCCAGCTGCCCGATGCGGAAAAGCGCCGCCGCGCCGACTTCGTGGTACAGACCGGCCTCGACAAGGCGCATGCCTTGCGCCAGCTTGCGGCGATCGTCACACTTCTCAAATCATCGAAGCGTCACCGGGGCAGGGCCTGGGCCCCCGGGTCGGCGGCAAGGGGCGTCGCGGCAAGGAGAGAAAGCTGATGCGCGAGATCGTGCTCGATACCGAGACCACTGGCCTGGACCCGGCGGCGGGCCACCGCATCGTCGAGGTCGCCGGCCTGGAACTGCTGCACCACCTGCCGACCGGGCGCACCTTCCGCGAATACATCAACCCCGAGCGCGACATGCCGGAAGAAGCCGAGCGTATCCACGGCCTCAGCGCCGACTTCCTGAAGGACAAGCCGCTCTTCGCGAAGGTCGCGCCGGACTTCCTCGATTTCATCGGCGACGCCAAGCTGGTGATCCACAACGCCGCCTTCGACATGAAGTTTCTCAACGCGGAACTGCGCCAGGCGGGCCACGACATCATTGCCGCGGAACGCGCCATCGACACCGTCATGCTGGCGCGCCAGCGTTTTCCCGGCGCCCAGGTGAGCCTCGACGCGCTGTGCCGCCGCTTCGAGATCGACAACTCGGCCCGCACCCTCCACGGCGCCCTGCTGGACTGCGAACTGCTGGCGGAGGTCTATCTGGAACTGCGCGGCGGCCGCCAGCCGGGGCTTGTCCTGGAAAGCCGCCGCCGCACCACCCTGGTGACGACGGCGGCGCCGGCAAGCGCGCGGCCGGCGCGCCCGCACGCCCCGACGGCCGAAGAGGAAGCCGCCCACGCCGCCATGCTGGAAAAACTGGCAGAGCCGATCTGGCGCAACTAGCGGGGCGACTCAGCCCTTGCCGTTGGCCCCGGCCTCACCGTCCCCTGCCTGGGCCTGAGCGCCGGCCTCCGCCGACTGGGCGCGCCGGCTGAGATAGAGCTGTCCGAAGTCGATCGGGCTCATCATCAGCGGCGGAAAGCCGCCATCGCGGGTGTCGTCGGCCAGGATCGCGCGGGCGAAGGGGAACAGGTGGCGTGGCACCTCGACCATGACCAGGCGCTCGCGCGCCTCTTCACTGAGACCGGGCGTGAGGCTGACCACCGCGGCGTAGTCGAGTTCGACGATGAAGGCGGTGGTCTCGCCGACCTTCGCCGAGGCCTTGAGCCCCAGCACCACCTCGTAGACCTGGTCCTGCAACTGCGTCGGCGTCACCTCGACGGAGACGTTGATGTCCGGCCGGTCCGTACGCATGGCGCCATAGATCGTCGGCGCGTTCGGGTTCTCGAAGGAGTGGTCCTTCACGTACTGGGTATTGATGGTCAGCGACGGCTGCTCGGCGTCTTCGGCCATTTCCGGCTCCTCTTGTCACGGGCGGGCTTGGCTATCACGGATCGCTGACGCAAACAACCGGGCCATCGTCCGTACGCTTCCCGATAGGCCGGCCCTAAGAGGCCGGCCCTAATAGGCGGGCTGGGCGGCGCCGGCCTGCGGATCGAAGCGCAGTGCCACCCCGTTGCCGACCTCCTGGCCGGTCAGCCCGCGGATGAAGCCCCAGTGGCTCACCACCAGCAGCCCGTCCCAGTCGGCCGCGGCGAGCTGGGCACTGTGAAAGCCGCGGCAGCGTTCGCCCAGCGCCGCCTCGCTCTCCTCGCTCTCCGGCCACCAGCGCTCCGGCAGGTCGCCGAAGCCGAAGCCCGGCCAGCGCTTGGACAGCTCGCTGCGGTGGCTGCCGATATCGCAGGTGAAGCTGTAGCGCTCGCGGACCCGGGGATCGATGGTGACCGGCAGGCCGAGCGCCTTGGCGATGATCTCGGCGGTGTGCAGGGTGCGCC
>DAIQBR010000342.1:0-664 GCA_036781105.1 Kiloniellaceae bacterium | reverse complement strand
GGCTGGCGATGATCCGCTGCACGCCGCAGCCGGCGAGCTGCGCGCCGGCTGCTTGGGCCTGGCGCTCGCCCTCCTCGGTCAGCCGCGGGTCGACGATGCCGGGATCGACGCGGGTCTTGGCGTAGTGGACGTTGAAATGGGACTGGCCGTGGCGAATCAGGATCATTTTCCGATCCTGCGCTGGGGCCGTCCGTCGTCCTGCCTGTCGTCGTCTTGCCCGTTTTTGTCTTCGGTGACGTCCTGGTAATCGCCGTCGATGACCCCGCCGGGCCGCTTGCCCCGGGGGCCGCCCTTCCGCGGATCGACCTCGACCCCGTCGACGAAGATGCGCGCCTCGCCCCGCGCCGCCTTGGCGGCCAGGTGGCGCGCGATGAGCAGGCGCAGCATCTCGCGGAAGGGCGGGAAGAACAGCAGCAGGCCGACGGCGTCGGTGACGAACCCCGGGACCAGCAACAGGGCGCCGGCGAGGATCAGGCAGACGCCCTCGAACATCTCGCGCGCCGGCAGCTCGCCGCGGTCCATCTGCGCGCGCGCCCGGCCCAGCGCCGCCAGCCCCTGGGTGCGCAGCAGCATCGAGCCCGCCAGGGCCGTGGCGATGGTCGCCGCGATGGTCGGCCAGACGCCGAGGACGCCGCCTACCTGGATGAAAACGGCGACCTCCAGC
>DAIQBR010000341.1:0-4450 GCA_036781105.1 Kiloniellaceae bacterium | reverse complement strand
GAGTACATCCGTTTCCTCCAGCACATTCACGAACGCTGGGCGCGCATCCCCGGCGCCTCTGAAGAGGTCATCCCCAACATCCACCCGGACCGCCGCGAAGCGAGCTATCCGCTCTCCGCCGTCGGACAAGCCGGCTACCACATGGCCGACACCGCCTGCCCCATCGGCCCCGACAGCTGGGAGTCGATCTACTGGAGCGCCGCTGCGGCAGCCACGGCGGCCGCCCTGGTGCGCGACGGCGGCGATCCGGCCTATGCGCTCTGCCGGCCGCCGGGGCACCACGCCGTCACCGACCTCGCCGGCGGCTTCTGCTTCGTGAACAACTCGGCCGTCGCCGCCGCCCTGCTGCGCGGCCGCTACGACCGCGTCGCCATCGTCGATGTCGACCTGCATCACGGCAACGGCACGCAAGGGATCTTCTACCGCCGCGCCGACGTGCTGACCGTGTCGCTTCATGCCGATCCCATCCGCTTCTATCCCTTCTTCTGGGGCCACGCCCACGAGCGCGGCGCGGGCGCCGGCCTCGGCTACAACCTGAACCTGCCGCTGCCTCGCGGCTCGGAGGATGACGCTTTTCTCGCCGCCCTCGACCGCGGCCTGGAGCAGGTCGCCGCCTTCGCGCCCGGTGCCCTGGTGGTGGCCCTCGGCCTCGACGCCTTCGAGGGCGATCCCTTCGGCGGCCTCGCCGTTTCCACGCCGGGTTTCGCCGAGATCGGCCGCCGCCTCGCGGCGCTCGGCCTGCCGACGGTCATCGTCCAGGAAGGCGGCTACCTCTGCGACGCCCTGGGCGACAATCTCGCAAGCTTCCTCGCCGGCTTCGAGGGCGCGTGAAAAGAAAACGGCCGCCGGATCTCTCCGGCGGCCGCTCCTTTGCGAGACTTACAAAGTCAGGCGATCAGGAATAGCGGTAGGGCACGCCCACCTGCTCCATGGTCGCGTTGTACTTCTTGAAGATCTCGATGACGCGGGCCGAACGCGGGCTGATCGAAGCCAGCTCGTCCCAGAAGCTCTCGGCGTCCTTCACCACCTGGTCCCACTCGTTGGCGGGAATGGTGGTCAGCTCCATCTTCTTGCCTTCGGCGCGCAGCTGCGCCTCGCCGCCCCAGTACCAGACCTGGCGGTAGTAGTGCGACTGATCGATGGAGATGAGGAACAGCTCCTTCAGGTGATCCGGCACCTTCGCCCAGGAATCGGTGTTGGCGAAGTAGGAGCCGCACCAGGCGCCGGTCACGTTGTTGAGCAGCGCGTAGTTGCAGACGTCGGCCCAGCCCACCTCGTAGGCCTCGGTGAATCCGCACCAGGCGACGCCGTCCAGCTCGCCGGTCTGGATCGCCACCTCGACGTCGTCCCAGGGCACGGTCACCGGGATGAGGCCGTAGCGGGCCAGGAAGCGGCCGGCCGTCGGCACGCCGAAGACGCGCTTGCCGTTCATGTCGGCCAGCGACTTGATCGGCTCCTTGGTGAAGATGTGGCAGGGATCCCAGGCGCCGGCGCTGAGCCATTCCACGCCTTCGACCTCGTCGTAGGCTTCCTTCCAGATCTCGTTCAGGCCGTAGCGCTGGAACATCACCGGCAGGTCCAGGCTGTAGCGGGTCGAGAAGGGGAAGTAGCCGCCGAACACGGAGATGTCGACCGGCGAGGCCATGGTGGCGTCGTCGCTCTGCACCGCGTCGATGGTGCCGTTCTGCAGCGCGCGGAACAGCTCCGAAGTCGGCACCAGCTGGTCGGCGTAGTAGAGCTCGATTTCCATCTCGCCGTTCGCCGCCTTGTTGAAGGCCTCGATCTGCGGCTTGATGACGTGCGCGCCCAGCGGCGCACCGGAATAGGTCTGCAGGCGCCACTTGATCGGCGCGCCCTGCGCTTTCACATAGGGCGCCGCGAGGGTCGAGCCGGCGACCACCGCCGCGCCGCCGACGCCGGCATTCTTCAGAAACGAGCGCCGGCCCGGATTGATCGCCGTTCCGGCCGCCGGTTTCACTGGCGACTTGGCCCCCTGCCCGGCTTTTTTAGGCTGTTCTTTCTTTGACATTGCCTTCTCCTGTTTCACACGATTTCACGTCCTAAGCCTCCCCCAAACGCGACTTCCGTTCAGTCCCGAAACCTCACTGCCCAGACCGGCCTTCGGCCGGCGGGCCCCATCCGGCCAGGCGACCGGGGGGCGGGGTCGGGCAAGCCCATCACACGTACCGCACCGCCGACCGGCCCCTGTCGGGGGCCCTGCGGCGCGATAGATGTCCCTTGCGCTGGCCGGCCCTCCTCAGTGCAGCGTCACGCCGGCCGCGGATAGCGCTGACAACAGCGTACCCTGCGGCCTTCGGTCGGTCACCAGCGCATTGATGCGATTCAGCGGGCAGACCGCGAAGGCGGCGCGGCGCTGGAACTTCGAAGCGTCGGCCACCACGACCAGGTTTTCGGCGTTGTCGAGCATCGCGCGGGCCACCTGCGCCTCGTCATAGTTGTAGTCGGTCGCCCCGGCTGCCTCGTCGAGGGCGCCGATGGTGATCAATGCATGGTCGGCATGGAACGACTGGATCCCGGCAATGGCCGCCGGCCCCGCGGTCTCGTGATTGTCACCGTCGAATTGCCCGCCGAGCAGGAAAACCGAGGTGCGGTTGCCGCGCTCGGCCAGCACCGCCGCTATGCGTGTGGAATTGGTGATGACGGTGAGCCCCGCGATCTTGCCGATTTCTTCCGCGCACATCAGCGTCGTCGACCCGGTGTCGATGAACAGCGTCTGGCCCGGGGAGATCAGCCTGGCCGCCTTCTCGGCGATGATCCGCTTGCCCACGGCGTTCATCGCCATGCGCTCGCGGAACGGCCCTTCCTCCTGCTGGCGCGGCAGCTTCGCGCCGCCGTGCACCTTCAGCACCCTGCCGGCCTCGGCCAGCGCGCCGAGGTCGCGCCGGATGGTCTCGTGAGAGGTCCCGAAGCGCAGCGCGAGCTGCTCGACGCTCACCCGGCCCTGGCGCAGCACCGCCTCGGCGATCTTCTCCTGCCGCAGCCTGGGGCCCAGCGGGCGCGTGCGTCCCTTCAGCAACGGCCCACCCTTTCGCCCACAAATGATGACCGAAACCACATGCTGAAATATAATCTATTGTTTTTACTTATATTATTTGAAGTCATTCGATAGCCATCAAGTTGACCGAAAGGGCAACCTTGGTTACGGTAGGCGGGTGTCCTTTGCGGGGCAAGGCAAAACGCACCAAGACTCAGCCACAAGGATCGCGCTCCCGCCATGTCCGACGCACCAGCCGGGCCCCGGCCCTCGGCAGGTCAGCCGGGCGGGGACGAAACCTTCGACGTCACCGTGGTCGGCGCCGGCGTCGTCGGCTGCGCTGTCGCACGCCGTCTCACCCTGGAAGGCGCGCGGGTGCTGATCGTCGAGAAGGCGGCGGACATCCTGGACGGCGCCAGCAAGGGCAACAGCGGCCTGCTGCACACCGGCTTCGACGCGCCGCCCGGCTCTCTTGAACAACGCTGCGTCGCCGCCGGCCACCGCGAATATTTGGAGATCCGCGAATCCCTCAACCTGCCGCTCATGCCGACCACCGCCCTGGTGCTGGCCTGGAGCGAGGAGGAGGAAGCGCGCCTGCCCGACCTCATGGACCAGGCCCGCGCCAACGGCGTGGACGACATCACCCTGCTCAGCCGGCAGGAGATTCTGGCCCGGGAACCCGAGCTGTCGCCGCGCCTGAAGGCCGGCTTCCTGGTGCCGCGCGAGGCCGTCATCGACCCCTGGAGCGCCCCCCACGCCTACCTGCTGCAGGCCCTCGCCAACGGCGCGGCCTGCCGGCGCGGCTGCGAGGTGCTGGGCGGCACTTTCGACGGCACGGCCTGGCGCCTGGAAACCTCCGGCGGCGCAATCCGCAGCCGTGCCGTAGTGAACTGCGCCGGCCTCTACGGCGACCTCGTCGACCGGCGCCTGCTCGGCGCCTCCAGCTTCACCATTCGCCCGCGCAAGGGCCAGTTCGTCGTCTTCGACAAGGCGGCGGCCCGCCTCGCCACGGCCATCCTGCTGCCGGTGCCGACGGCCCACACCAAGGGCGTCGTGGTCTGCCGCACCGCCTACGGCAACCTGCTGGTCGGCCCCACCGCCGAGGACCAGGACAGCCGCAGCGACGCCTCGACGGACCGCGAAACCCTGCAGCGGCTGCGCACCAAGGGCATCGGGATGCTGCCCGCCCTGGCCGCGATCCCGGTCACCGCGGCCTATGCCGGCCTGCGCCCGGCCAGCGAGATCAAGGACTACCGCCTGCAGTCCTATCCGGAGCGCCGCTACGTCAGCGTCGGCGGCATCCGCTCGACCGGGCTCAGCAGCGCCCTCGGCCTGGCCCGCGAGGTGCAGGCCCTGCTTGCCGGCTTCGGGGAGGTGCATAGGCCCCTCACCGATCCGGTGCTGCCCCAGGTCGGCGCGATCAGCGAGGCGGCGCCGCGCGCCTGGGCCGAGGCC
>DAIQBR010000340.1:0-4458 GCA_036781105.1 Kiloniellaceae bacterium | reverse complement strand
CGGCGATGTCGCTCGGCGGGTTCGGCTTGCGCTGCGGCAGCGGCGGGAAGTCGCGCGGCGTCACGTAGCCGATCGGCCGCAGCGGCGGGTTGTAGAAACAGCCGGCCAGCAGCAGGCCGGCGGCGAGCAGCGCCAGCGGCGCCGTCCAGCGCGCGAAGCGCGGTCGGTTGCAGTAGGTCATGCCACGTCTCCCTGCTTCTGTATCAGGGGGTCCTGAATCACGCTGTCGTGGATCGGCGGGCCGCCGGCAGCGGGAATGCCTTCCACCAGCGGCACGAAACGCACGTCGCTCAAGTGCTCCTCGACGATGCCGTCGGGCGTGCGGGTCAGCCGCAGCAGCGCCTGGTCGCGCGAGGTGCGGCCGACCGGCAGCACCATGTGGCCGCCCTCGGCGAGCTGGTCGACCAGCGTGCCGGGAATGCTGGCCGCCGCGGCGGTGACGATGATGCGGTCGAAGGGTGCCTGCTCGCGCCAGCCCTTCCAGCCATCGCCGTGGCGCGCGGTGATGTTGTGCAGGCGCAGGGCGAGAAACCGCGCCTCGGCGGCCTGCAGCAGTTCCTTGACGCGCTCGATGGTGTAGACCCGGCGGCATATACGCGACAGCACCGCGGCCTGGTAGCCGGAGCCGGTGCCGATCTCCAGCACCTTGGTGCGCCGGCTGGCGCGCAGCGCCTGGGTCATCAGGGCGACCACCTGCGGCTGGCTGAGGGTCTGGCCCTGGCCGATCGGGATGGCGAGGTTCTCGTAGGCCTGGTGGCGGAAGCTCTCCGGCGTGAAGGCGTCGCGCGGAATGCGCTCGATGGCGGAGAGCACCTCGGTGTCGGCGATGCCGGCACGGCGCAGCTCCATAATGAGACGGATCTTGCGCGAAGCCACCATCAGTCGAAGACCCCCTTCATCCGCTTCATGGTGTCACGGTGCGTCAGGTCGAGGTGCAGCGGCGTCACCGAGATGCCGCCCTTGGCGGTCACCGCCAGGTCGGTATCGGTTTCCGAGGAATCGTCGACCTGATAGCCGCCGATCCACACGAAGCGCCGCCCCGAGGGGTCGGCGCCCTCGGTCACCGTGGTGCCCTGGTCGCGGCGGCCCTGGCGGCAGATCACGATGCCGGTGACGTCGTCGGGCGCCGCCGCCGGAAAGTTCACGTTGACCAGCAGGTCCTTCGACCACTGCATGGCGGCGAGCCGGCGCACGATGGACGGCAGGTGCTTCTCGGCGACCTTCCAGCGCACCGAGCCGTCGGGCTGGCGCAGCTGGCTGAAGGCGATGGCGCGGATGCCGAGCAGCGCCGCCTCCATGGTCGCGGCGACGGTGCCCGAGTAGGTCACGTCCTCGCCCAGGTTGCCGCCGTCGTTGATGCCGGAGAGCACGAGGTCGGGCTGGCAGTCCGCCATGATCTGGTGCTTGGCGATCAGCACGCAGTCGGTCGGCGTGCCGTCGACGGAAAACCGCTTGGGGCCCAGGCGGCGCTCGCGCAGCGGCCGGCGCAGGGTCAGCGAGTGGCTGGTGGCCGACTGCTCGGTCTCCGGCGCCACCACCCAGACGTCGTCGCTGAGGGTCTTGGCGAGCTTCACCAGCACCTTCAGCCCCGGCGCATGGATGCCGTCGTCGTTGGTCACCAGCACGCGCGCCTTTTTCAGATTGAGCGGCTTTTTAGCCATCAGCAGCGATGACCTCCAGGCCGCCCATGTAGGGGCGCAGCACCTCGGGCACCTCAATGGTGCCGTCGGCCTGCTGGTAGTTCTCCAGCACCGCGATGAGGCAGCGCCCGACCGCCACGCCGGAGCCGTTCAGGGTGTGCACGAAGCGGGTGCCCTTCTCGGCCCCCTTATCGCTTTGGGCCGGGCGATAGCGCCCCTTCATGCGGCGGGCCTGGAAGTCGCCGCAGTTGGAGCAGCTGGAAATCTCGCGGTAGGCGTTCTGGCCGGGCAGCCAGACCTCGACGTCGTAGGTCTTCTGCGCCGAGAAACCCATGTCGCCGCAGGACAGCACCACGGTGCGGTACGGCAGGCCGAGGCGCTTCAGCACGTTCTCGGCACAGCCGACCATGCGCTCCAGTTCCTCGGCAGAGAGCTCCGGCGTGGTCACCGAGACCAGCTCGACCTTCTCGAACTGGTGCTGGCGCAGCATGCCGCGGGTGTCGCGCCCGGCCGAGCCGGCCTCGGAGCGGAAGCAGGGCGTCAGCGCGGTGACGCGCAGCGGCAGGCTGGCGGCCTCGACGATCTCGTCAGCCACCAGGTTGGTCAGCGGCACCTCGGCGGTGGGGATCAGCCACAGGCCGTGGGTGGTCTTGAACAGGTCCTCGGCGAACTTCGGCAACTGGCCGGTGCCGTAGAGCGCCTCGTCGCGCACCAGGAAGGGCGGCGCCACTTCGGTGTAGCCGTGCTCGGTGGTGTGCAGGTCCAGCATGAACTGGGCCAGCGCCCGGTGCAGGCGGGCGACCTTGCCGCGCATCACGGCGAAGCGCGCGCCGGACAGCTTGGCCGCGGTCTCGAAGTCGAGATAGCCGAGCGCCTCGCCCAGCTCGTAGTGCTCCTTGGGGTCGAAGTCGAACTTGCGCGGCTCCAGGTGGCGGCGGACCTCGACGTTGGCGGTCTCGTCGGCGCCCTCGGGCACCTCCGGCAGCGGCGCGTTGGGCAGGCCGCTCAGCAGGTCGGTCAGCTCGGCGCCCAACTGGCGCTCGCTTTCCTCGGCGGCGGCCATACGGTCCTTCAGGCCCGCCACCTCGGCCATGAGGTCGGCGGCGTCCTCGCCCTTGCGCTTGGCCTCGCCGATCGCCTTGGACGCCTCGTTGCGCCGCGTCTGCATGGTCTGCAGGTCGGTCTGCGCCTGGCGGCGCTTGGCGTCGAGGGCGAGGACCTGACCCGACAGCGCATCGAGGCCGCGACGCTTCATCGCGGTGTCGAAGGCTTCGGGCTCCTCACGGATCCAGCGGATGTCGAACATAGGGCACGCGACTCGGGCAGTCTTACAGGCGAATCGGGCCACTTATACGGCCCCGCCAGCGCCTCTGTCCACGTCCGACTCGCCCGATTCGCCCAAGAAATGCCCCAGGAATCCGGTACTTAGCTTCATCGCCCGGCGCAAGGCCGGCGACGAAACCGCTCTTGCGACTCGGAAATCGCGTCCGAGTTAAAGTGATTTCTGAAGTTCGGGCCCGGCAGAGGCCCCGCCGGCGGATTTCGCGCCCGGCTGGTCGACCAGACGATCGGTCGCCACCGCGCCGATCCACATGCAGGTGAGCGCCAGCCAGGCGGTCAGCGCGAAGGTCGAGCCGCCGGTGACCCCGGCACCGATGGCGCAGCCGCCGGCCAGCATGGCGCCGAACCCCATCAGCGCGGCGCCGGCCAGGTAGCGGCGCATGGAGCGCGCGCCCTCGAAGCCCTCCAGCTTCCATTCGCCCGCCAGGAGGGCCGCCAGGGCGGCGCCGAGGAAAACCCCGGGGATCAGCCCGACATCAAAATCCAGGCTCTCCGAGGCGGTCATAAAATACATCAAAGTATCTGCTGAAGGCCCTGAAAAGGTGAGACTTTCTATCGGCACGGGATCGAAGGATGAGGCTGCCACCAGGGCCGTCAGCAGCCAGCCGGCGCCGACCGAAAAGCCGACCCCGGAGCCGAACACCAGGATCGCCCAGCCGATGCCGGCACGGCGCGAGACCACCAGGGCGACGACGGCCAGGGAAGCGCCGATGGCGAGGCCGGCATAGGGACCGAGGCCGAGCCAGGCGGTCAGCTCGATGTTCGCCGGGCCGGTGGTCCAGAGCGCGGCCAGGGCGTTGCGGGCCGGCGCGAGGACACCGTAGAGCGACATCTGTGCGGTGACGGCGAAGACCAGGCCCGACAGCAGGGCGCGCAGGTTGCCGCTGGCCGAGAGCACCAGCAGGCGCCCCGAGCAGCCGCGCGCCAGCACCATGCCGGCGCCGAAGATCAGGCCGCCCAGGATGGCGCCGGAGATCGAACCGGTCTGCGCCAGGAAGCGGACCTGTTGCAGCGGCACCAGGTCCAGTAGCGTGAAGGCCTGGGTCCAGAACACCGCCGTCGAGAAGCACAGCAGCCACACGGCCATGCGCGGGCCGAGCCGGCCGCGGGCGAACTCGACCGTGGCCGCGCGCAGGCAGAAGCGACTGCGCTGCGAGGCGACGCCGAAGATGGCGCCGACGGTGAGACCGACCAGGGCCGCCGCCCCGCTGTCCCCCGTCAGATCGAGGATGGCGCTGATATCCATGCCGATGGGACCCGAGATGTCCGGTGAGCCGTTCAGATAGCCGAGTCGGAAAGCCGCGGCCTTGATTCAGGTCAGGCCGGCGGTCTGGCGGACGGCCTGGCGCGGAGAGGGGGTCACCCCCTGCCTTCGCCGAAGCGAAGCCGCTTCGGCTTCGCGCAGGCAGGCCTCCCTGACCCTCCCGCATCCAAGGGGGAGGAGGTTGGGTGGGGGGTGAGCGGCGCGCGTGGTGTC
>DAIQBR010000339.1:0-4464 GCA_036781105.1 Kiloniellaceae bacterium | reverse complement strand
GCGCCCAAGAAGCTGGGCGAGAACATCCTCATCGCCTGGAACGGCACGCCCGAGGCAGCGCGCACCGTCGCCTTCGCCCGCCCCCTGCTGGAGCGGGCGTGCCAGGTGCAGGTGGTCACCGTCGCCGGCGGCCAGACCGAGACGCCCGGCGGCGAAGACCTCGCCCGCCACCTGCGCCTGGGCGGCATCGCCTGCGAAGGGCACGAGGTGGCGGAGACCGAGGCGCGCGGCGCCGCCTTCCTCAGCGAGGCGGCGCGGCTGGGCTGCGACCTGGTGGTGAAGGGCGCCTACACCCAGAGCCGGCTGCGCCAGATGTTCTTCGGCGGCGCGACGCGCCACATCGTCACCGAGGCGACCCTGCCGGTCTTCATGGCGCATTGAGGCGCGATCTCAGCCCTGGAGGTCAGCCTCCGGCGAACGCCCTGTCCTGCGCTCCAAGATGATGCGGGGAACCACGAAACACAGCAGGAAGACGAATAGCGGGACGCCAAGAGTACTGAAAAACGTTGTGCCGAACGCGGTGATGAGCGACGCGCCGCCATCGTCGTCGTAGCTCATGAGCCGGTGGAAAATGCCCCGGTGACCCTGGCTGATCGCGTAGTCGGAGTGCATCAGGGCATTCCCCGCGAGGAGAATTCCGGCCGCCAGCACTATGGCGATGCAGCCTTTGAACGCCGTGGTGCTCAGTGAATAGTAGAAAACAGGCCCGTTGCCGATGAGGGCCAGCAGCAGAAAGCAGATCCAGTAAACCGACAGGGTCATGGCGACGACGACGAGCGTCGAGAAGAATCCCTGCCCTCCGATGTCGGCCAGTGAATAAAGCAGAGTCTGCAACTGGACGAGCAGGGGGCCTGCCAGCGAAAAGACCGTCGGCTGATAGGCCGCGGCATAGACGCCGAACGCGACGGCCAGATTCACCGCGAAAGCGATGACCATCATCCAGCCGAGGAAACGTCCCAGCGCCTCCGGCGTGAACTCGCCCCAGGCCAGGCGATGCACAGTGCCGCCGGTCAGGCAGAGGACGCGCAGCCGACCGAGTGAGCGCAGGAACAGCAGCAGCGCCAGCGCGGCGAGGAGCGGCAGCAGCAGCCACGGCAGGGCCAGGACAAGCGCCGTGAGCAGCGCCGCCATCGCCGCCATGGCGGGCAGGCCGCGAAGCCGGGGTTCTATGCCGAGGAATCCGCGCCGTGCACCGCTCATGCCTGACACCGTATCACAGCCCGGGCCCCGGGGTTATCCCCGGGCGTCGAGATAGGCGCGGGCCAGTTCGCGCAGGCGGTCGCGGCCGAAGCTGGGATCGTGACCGGCGTGCACCACGGTGACCGGCAGTTCCAAGAGGCGCTCCATGGTTTTCAGGTAGGCGGCGAGGTCGGAGCCCGGCAGCTCGTCGAGCAGCGGGCCGTCGTAGACCGCGTCGCCGGAGAAGAGAACGCCCGTCGCCGCCTCCCAGAGGCCGATGCTGCCGGGCGAGTGCCCGGGCAGGTGCAGCACCTCGAAGCGGCGCGCGCCGGCTTCGACGATATCGCCCTCCTGCACCAGGCGGGTCGCCGGCGCCGGGGCGACACGGTAGGCGGCGAGGTCGTAGCCGGCCTGCGGCAGGGCATCGATCAGGATATCGGGCATCGCGTAGCCGGCAGCCCGGAGCGAGGCGACCAGGCCGCGGTCGAGGTCGGCGGTGACCAGCGAGGCGAAGCCGCCGGGCGCCGCCAGCGTTTCCGCTTCCAGGCGGTGCGCCACGCGATCCTCGAATTCATGGAAGCCGCCGATGTGGTCGTAGTGGCTGTGGGTCGCGACGGCGGTGACCGGCCGCTCGAAGACGTCGCGCGCCGCGGCGGCGAGGCTCGCCATGCCGAGGCCGCTGTCGATGACGAGGTCGCGCGCGCCGCCGCGGACATGCCAGATGTTGCAGCGGATCAGCGGGTCGACGTGGGGCTCCCACAAGAGGGTGATGCCGTCGTCGATGCGGGTCCACTCGAACCACTTGTCGGCTACCGCCAGGCCCATCCGCAGCTCCTTCTGCGCCTGAAACAGACCGGGTAAGCATCGCCGCTTCCGTAAGCGGGTCAAGGACTTCCGCGATTCCGCCGCCGGCAGGGAACGAAGATGAGGCTGCGCCGTTGTCACCGCATCATCCGAACCCTGTCCCGGGAGACAGCCATGACCCGCAACATTCTGACGACGAGTGCCGCTGCCCTGGCGCTTCTGGCGCTGGCGGCCTGCGGCTCCTCCACCGGCGACCGCGCCCTCAGCGGCGGCGCCATCGGCGCCGGTGCCGGCGCGGTGGGCGGCGCCCTGGTCGGCGCCCCGGTGACCGGCGCGGTGATCGGCGGCGCCGCCGGTGCCGCCACCGGCGCCGTCACCGACGAGGACGAGATCGACCTCGGCGATCCGATCTGGGACTAAGTCCCCGACGCCACCGCCGACAACTGCTCCTTCCGGGGGTGCACGCCGAGAGCCAGCCCCCCTGCCCCACCCCGGAAGGTGAGGATCCGCAGGCCCCCCGGCCTGCGGATCACTCTTTCGTTGCCTGTGTCCTGCGTTCCCTGCGGCCAGGGCTTTGCAGCCGAGGGGGTGTGACGCGCGCGCCGTGCTTGCAGGATCGGCACCGCTTTGCGTGGCGTCAGCCGCCCAGCGCCGCCTTGCGGCGGGCGAGGCTTTCGGGGGGCCAGCAGGTCTCGCGGTCGTAGTATTCCGGAAAGCTCAACGCGCCCTCGGGCAGCACCACCCAGGGCTGCTTCGACGCGGTGAAGATGTGGATGTCCGGCGGCAGGCGGTCGGGATCGTCCAGGGTGCCGACGCGCACGAAACGCAGCCTGTCGCCGGCGCCGGCGTAGTTGCTCCACAGCGCGAGGCGGCAGGACGGGCAGCGGGCGATCTTCTGGCCCTTGCCGCTGGCGCTGGGTGTCAGGACCACCTCGGGCGTGCCTTGCAGCAGTTCGACGCGGTCGGCCTCGATCATGGCGTTCAGCGCGAAGGCCGAGCCGGTCTCGCGCTGGCACCAGCGGCAGTGGCAGCAGTGCACGTACAGCGGCGGCGTGGCCAGACGGTAGCGCAGCGCGCCGCAGTCGCAGCCGCCTTCCAGCGGGTATCCTTGCGTCATCGCTTCACCTCTCCTTGCCTCTAACCGATCAGCGCCTGGCCCAGCATGCCGAGCATGAAGCCGGCCACGGCGCCGAGCGGCGGCGCCCAGCGGCGGGCCAGCCTGGCCTGCGGCGCGATGTCCTCGAAAATCAGATAGAAGATGCCGCCGGCGGAAAACAGCATGACGCCGCCCAGCACCAGGGGGGCCTCGCCCAACCAGAGATGCCCGGCCACTGCGAAGGCCGGACCGAGCAGCACCAGCAGGCAGAAGCTGCGCAGCACGCGGGCGGGACTCGGCCGCCCGGCGGCGCGTAGTTCGCGGTAGGCGTTGAAGCCCTCGGGAAAGTTCTGCAGTCCGATCAGCAGGGCGAGCAACAGACCGACGGCCGGTTCGCTCGCCAGGGTGGCGCCCAGGGCCATGGATTCCGGGACGAAGTCGAGCAGCATGGCCATGAGCTGCGCGCCCCCACCGCCGCGGCGTTCGATCGCGCGGTCGACGGCGAAGAAGAACAGCCCGCCGGCGGCGAAGGCGGCCAGCGCCGGGGCGACCGGCAGCGCCGCCATGCCCTGCGGCACCAGTACCAGGGCGATGGCGGCGAAGAGCGCGCCACCGCCGAAGGCGATGACGCTGTGGCGGAATTCGGTCTCCAGCCAGGCCGGCCGCAGGCGTTCGATCCGCGCGGCAAGGGCGCCGAGGGGAATCGCCGCGCCGGCGAGGGTAGCGTAGAGGGCGGCAAGGAGGAGATCGGACAAAGAGCGGAACCGCTTCCAGGGAGGACGGACCCGCAAAGCATGGCCGCCCGCCGGCCGGCTGGCAACCGGCCGCGGGCGGCAGAGGGGCTCAGCAGAACGTCAGTTCGGCACGGTGACGGGGATCACCACGCGCCGGGTGACCGGGCCGGCGGTGACCTCCAGCACCTGGATGTAGGTGCCGTCGCCCCAATCGCCGGTGACCGGCCGCATCGCAAAGCGGTAGACGCCGTCGGGGAACTCCGCAAAGCAGACGCCGCAGACCGCGGTCTGCACGAAGCCGAGACTGATGGCCGGCGGCGGGTTCTGCACCGCGGTGAAGGAGAAGTCCCCTTCGGCGAGACCGGTCACCGCCTGGCCGTTGGCCGCGCGCACGTTGACGAAGACCACGGTGATGGAGTCGTTGCCGACCGCGGCAGGCGTAAGGGCGGAACCGGTGGCGCCGCACAGCAGGTGACCCGGGATGGTGCAGGCGTCGACATCGATCACCACCTCGACGTTCTGGTTGGAGACGATGACCGTTTCGGCGTTGGCGATGCCGGTCACCGCCAGGGCGGTCACGAAGATGAGGAGGCTGTAATAGGCGACGCGAAGGCGCTGCATGGGTCTCTCTCCGAAATTGGCTGTCGAACG
>DAIQBR010000338.1:0-4472 GCA_036781105.1 Kiloniellaceae bacterium | reverse complement strand
GACTACAAGATGCTCGGCGGCCATCGCATCGCCCGCAACAAGTACGCCGAGACGACGCGCGAGCGCATCGTCTGGGTGGCGCGGCCGGCGGAAGACGCGCCTCTGGTGCCCGTGCGCCTGGAGATCGAGACCGCCTACGGCACCCTCATGGGCCACCTGACCGGCTACGCCCAGGGCCTGCAGGCGGAAGCCAAGCTGGCCGAGTAGCCGCGCCCGCCGCGGCTCACCAGCCGCCACGCTTGCGCCACGCCCGACGAGCCACCAGATCTACGGCACTATCGCACCTGCTGATCGACATGAGAGGCGGTTCACAGTGGCACGACATCACCAAGCGGCGGCGCCCTTCGTCGATGCCGAACTGATCGAGGCCGGCGACCGCATTCCCGCCTTTGCCTTGCCGGACAGCCACGGCAGGCCGGTGACGCCGGTCGCCAACCGTTTTTCCGGCCGGCCGCTGCTGCTGGTTTTCGAGGGCGGCGGCTCGCAGAATGCCGCGGCCTTCGGCGCCGAACTCGCGGCACTGCGCGACCATCAGGACGAGTTGCAGGCCAGCGACGCCGTGGTTATGGCCATCACCCGCCGCCCGCCCGACGACATCCGCGCCATGGAGCAGAGCCAGGCGCTGCCCTTCCCGGTGCTGTCGGATCCCGAAGCGAAACTCTATGCCTCCTGTCGCCTCGAGCCCGCCGTCTCGCGCGAGACCTCGGTGACCCTGGCCCTCGACCACAACCTGCGCGTCGTCGACGTCTTCGACGGCGGCATGGCGGCGGCCTGGACGCGCATCGCCGCCGCCCTGGAGGCGCTGGAAGATGCCGAGGAGTTCGCGGCGCTCGGCCAGCATGCTCCGGTCCTGGTCCTGCCCCGGGTCCTCAGCCCGCAGGACTGCGCCGACCTCATCGAGGTCTGGCACCGCCCGGTGCCGGTGTGGGAGGGCCACGACTACACCAACCAGGGCTTTGACCGCGAAACCGGCGACTTCAAGGCCGCCAACAAGGGCGACGAGGGCAGTGTCGTGCAGTTCGTTCTGCGCGACCGCCGGGTGCAGGACTATCTCGACGCCAAGCTGCGCCGCCGCGTCATCCCGGAGATCCAGAAGGCCTTCCAGACCAAGGTTTCTAAGCGCGAGGAGTTCCGAATCGCGGCCTACGACGCCGCCGAGGGCGGCCGTCTCGGGCCGCACCGCGACAACGCGGTGAAGACGACACGGCACCGCCGCTTCACCGTCGCGGTCGCACTGAACGCCGGTGACTTCGAAGGCGGCGGCCTGCGCTTCCGCGAGTACAGCGAGGAAGGCTACCTGCTGCCGACCGGAACCGCCATCGTGTGGTCCGCCGCGCTGCTCCACGAAGTGCTGCCGGTGACCGCCGGCTGCCGCTACGTGCTGGCGACGCACCTCTACGGAGGATAGCCGCCGCAACGGTCGACGGCCCCCGCCCTCACACCGTCATGATCGCCTCGCGCCGGAACGGCACCGCGTCGGGATCTATGGTCTCTCCGAACTCGCGGGCGTAGCGGTGGCCGGCGTAGACGGCGGCGGCCAGGGTCGCCGGCGCGCGGCAGTCGCCGATAGCCGTCACGCTGGCGATGCCGGCGTCGGCCCACTCGGCCTCGCGTGCTTTTAGATCCAGGTAGAGCTGTTCGTTGGGCAGCCGCGCGGTGACCAGCACCAGCGCCGCACAGTCGCGCTGGGACGGCGCGCCGGTGAAGGCGCAGGCCAGGTCGACCGAGTCCTCCGAATGCCCGGTGAGCTCCCGGTTCAGCTCGATGGTTACGCCGCAGTCGGCCAGCCGCCGGTGGATGAACGACTGGTCGAGCGCGTGGTGCGTCCAGTAGGAGACCAGCTCCAGCGGCGTCACGTAGGTCACCGCGTGGCCGCGCCTGGCGATCAGCTCGGCCAGCACGCCGCCCATGACGTAGCCCTCGTCGTCGTAGACCACGATGGGACCCGCCGGCAGGTGATCCAGTGCGGTTCCCGCGCCCAGGAAATCGTCCGGCGTGAACACCGCCGTGGGTGCGGCGCTCTCCAGCGCGGTGAAGCGCGTGCGGCCGACGCCGTCGCGCCGCCAGGTGGCGCCGGTGGCGACGGCGACCTGGCCGATGCCGTAGCTCAGGATGTCGTCGGCCGTGAGTTCGCTGGCCAGGTACATCTCGACATTGGGCAGCTTGTGCAGCTGGCCGAGGCGCCAGTCCTTCACGCGGCCCCAGGAAGCGAGCCCGGGCAGGCGTGACTCCTTCAGCGCGCGGCCGCCCCAGGCCTCGCCGGCCTCGGCCAGCACCACCTCGAGGCCGCGCTGGCCGCAGGCCCGCGCCGCTTCCAGCCCGGCCGGGCCGCCGCCGACGATGAGCACGCGCTCGCGGTTCTTGGCGGCGGGAATGACTTCGGGATGCCAGCCGCGGCGCCACTCCTCGCCCATGGTCGGGTTCTGGGTGCAGCGGATCGGCGCCGAGAGATCGTCGCCGGTGACGCAGATGTTGCAGCCGATGCACTCGCGGATGTCCTCGAGGCGGCCTTCCTCGATCTTCTTCGGCAGGAAGGGGTCGGCGATGGAGGGGCGCGCCGCGCCGATCATGTCCATCAGGCCCTGCTTGACCACGCGCACCATGGCGTCAGGCGAGGTGTAACGGCCGACACCCACCACCGGCTTGCTGGTCAGCTTTTTCACGAAGCCGGTGTAGCGCTCCTGGTAGCCCTCCTCGGCGAAGCGCGCGGTCTGGCTGTCATTGTCCCAGGCCGAGACGTTGACGTCCCAGAAGTCGGGCAGCTCGGCCAGCATCACGACGACCTCGCGCCCCTCGCCCTCGGCGCTGATGCCCTCGTCGCCCAGCAGCTCGTCGACGGCGAAGCGGAAGGCGACGGCGCAGCGGTCGCCGACGGCCTCCTTGGTGTCGATGAGGATCTCCCGGGTCAGGCGCAGGCGGTTCTCCAGGGAGCCGCCGTACTCGTCGGCGCGGTCGTTGTGGCGCCGCGACAGGAAGTGCTGCAGCACCGACATGTCGTGGCCGGCATAGACGTAGACGATGTCGAAGCCGGCATCGCGGGCGCGCAGCGCCGCCTTGCGGTGCCAGCGCCTGAGATTGGCGATGTCGGTCTTGTCCATGGCGCGGGCCTGCACCGGATCGCCGCTGTCCACCACGCGGTGCGAGGGACCCATCGGCACTTCGCGGCTGTAGTGGTTCGGCGCGTGCTGGCCGTTGTGCACCAGCTCGATGCCGGCGAGGCTGCCGTGGGCGTGCACCGCCTCGGTCAGCGCCTTCAGGTGCGGCAGGTCGGCGGCGTCCCAGATGCGGTTTTCCAGGTAGGGGGTGATCTCGGCGGAGGCGTGGATCTCCGCCTCCTCGGTGCAGACCACGGCCCAGCCGCCCTCGGCCTTCACCCCGCGCATGGCGGCGCTGGCGGAGGGATAGCGGTAGCCCATGCCGCAGCAGTGCGGCACTTGGTAGAAGCGGTTGCGGGCGGTGACCGGGCCGATCTTCACCGGCTCGAAGAGGATGTCGTAGCGGGGGTCGCGCATGAGGACTTTCGGAATGGAAGAGCGGCGGCAGAGGCAGGGCAGTCTAGCGCTTATCGCCCCTGCCGTAATAGGCCTCGAGGCGTGACTGCAGCACCTCGAAGACGACCGACATGACCCAGTAGATCACCGCCGCGGCGATGAGGAACTCGAAGACCTGGAAGTCGCGCTTGCCGAGCACCTGGGCGGTCTTGGTCAGCTCCCAGACGCCGACCACGGAGACCAGCGAGGAGTCCTTCAGCATGGCGATGAACTGATTGCCGGTGGGCGGCACGATGAGCCGCATGGCCTGGGGAAACACGATCTTGCGGAAGATCAGGCTGCTGGGCACGCCCAGCGCCTTGGCCGCCTCGCGCTGGCCGGCGGGCACGCCCTCGATGCCGGCGCGGAAGATCTCCGCCATGTAGGCGCCGTAGCACAGCGACAGCGCGGTGATGCCGGCGGGCACCGCCTCCATGACGAAGCCGAGCTGGGCGAAACCGGTGTAGATCAGCACCACCTGCAGCAGCAGCGGGGTGCCGCGGAAGAACGAGATGTAGAAGGTCGCGATGGCATAGGCGGCACCGTTGGACGACAGCTTGCCCAGCGCGCCGGCCAGCGCCAGCACGCAGGCGATGGCGATGGCGACCAGCGAGACGTAGATGGTGGTGAAGGCACCGGTGGTGATGAGGAAGTAGAGGTTGGAGACGCCGGAGCGGTTGACCTCGAAGATCACGCCGAAGTCGCGCTCGAAGGACAGCACGAAGCCGTAGAACACCAGCAGCAGTTCGGCCCAGACCACCAGCACCTGATAGCGGAACAGCAGCAGGCGGATGAATTCCAGGTTCAGGACGAAGGCGACGGCGAGCAGGATGCCGACCGTCAGGTCGCGGCCGAAGCCCAGGGTGTAGGCGCCGGCGCCCGTCCGGCGCACCGTCACGCCGCTCGTGCCGCGCACCAGCCGCCCGTCGGCCAGCACCACCG
>DAIQBR010000337.1:0-4495 GCA_036781105.1 Kiloniellaceae bacterium | reverse complement strand
AGCGCCTGAGCGAGGCGCTGCGCCACGACCTGGGCCTCACCGGCACCAAGGTGGGCTGCAACGCCGGCGACTGCGGCGCCTGCACCGTGCTGGTCGACGGCGACCAGCTCTGCGCCTGCATGATGGCCTGCGCGCAGGCCGAAGGGCGCGACATCGTCACGGTGGAAGGCCTCGCCGAGAGCGAGACGGGCCGGCGCCTGCAGCAGGCCTTTCTGGATCACGGCGCGGCGCAGTGCGGCATCTGCACGCCGGGCATGCTGATGGCGGCGGCCGCGCTGCTGCGCCAGGTCGCCCAGCCGACCAAGCCGGAGGTGCAGGACGCCCTGGGCGGCGTGCTGTGCCGCTGCACCGGCTACCAGAAGATCGTCGAGGCGGTCTGCGCGGCCGGCGAGAGCACGGTGGCGGAGATGCCCTTGACCGACCCGGCGGTGGGCGCCGCCGTGGGTGCGCGCCTCGCCAAGACCGACGGCGCCGCCAAGGTGACGGGGCGCGAGCTCTACGGGGCAGATAAAGCACCGGCGGACTCGTTGTGGCTGCGGGTGATCCGCTCGCCGCACGCGCGCGCGACATTCACGCTTGGCGACCTCGACGCCGTGGTGGCGGCGACGCCGGGCCTGGAACGAATCCTCACCGCCGCCGACGTGCCGGGCGCCAAGACATTCGGCGTCTATCCCCACATCAAGGACCAGCCGGTGCTGGCCCAAGGCGTGGTGCGCTACCGCGGCGAGGCGGTGCTGGCGCTGGTGGGCAGGCGCGACGCGGTGTGGTCGCTGGCGGAAAGCGATCTGCCGATCACCTGGCATGTGGAGGAGGCGGTCACCGTCTTCGACCGCGACGGCGAAACCCCGGTGCAGGACGGCGCCGACAACGTGCTGGCACGCGGCTTCGTGAAGAAGGGCGACGCCGAGGCGGCGCTGAGTACAAGTGCCTTCACGGCGGAGGCGAGCTCTTCGACGCCTTTCATCGAGCACGCCTACATCGAGCCGGAAGCGGGCTATGCCGTGCGAAAAGGAGACTCGCTGGAGATCTGGGTGACGACCCAGGCGCCCTACATGAACCGCGACGAGATCGCGCTGATCATGGGCCTGCCCAAGGAGAAGGTGCGCATCGTGCCCTCGGCCTGCGGCGGCGGCTTCGGCGGCAAGCTGGACCTCTCGCTGCATCCGCTCATCGCGCTGGCGGCCTGGCTGCTGGACCGACCGGTGCGCGGCGAGTACACGCGGCCGGAGTCCATGGCCTCCACCACCAAGCGCCATGCCTCGCGGGTCACGGCGCGGGCCGGCTGCGACAGGGACGGCAAACTCACGGCCATCGTCTTCGACGGCGCCTTCGATACCGGCGCCTATGCCTCCTGGGGGCCGACGGTGGCCGACCGGGTGCCGGTGCACTGCAGCGGCCCTTATAAGGTGCCGCACGTGCTGGCGCGCTCGGTCGGGCGTTTCACCAACGCACCGCCGGCGGGCGCCTTCAGGGGCTTCGGCGTGCCGCAGGCGGCGCTGGCGGGCGAAGCGCTGATGGACGACCTCGCCGCACAGTGCGGCCTGGACCCGCTGGACTTCCGCCTGAAGAACGCGATCCGCGCCGGCGACGCAACCGCGACCGGGCAGGTGCTGACCGCCTCGGCGGGGCTTGCCGCCTGTCTGGAAGCGCTGAAGCCGCGCTGGCAGGCATGGCGGCAAGGCGCGGAGGAATTCAACGCCAGGGAAGGCCGCACACGCCGCGGCGTCGGCATCGGCGCCGTGTGGTACGGCTGCGGCAACACCTCCATGTCCAATCCCTCGACGCTGTCGCTGGGTATCGACCGCAAGGGGACGCTCACGCTCTACAACGGCGCCGTCGACATCGGCCAGGGCTCCAACACGGTGATGGCGCAGATCGCCGCCGACGCGCTGGGCGTTTCCACGAAGAACATGCGCATCGTCATGGGCGACACGGGGCTGACGGCGGACGCCGGCAAGACCTCGGCGTCGCGGCAGACCTTCATCTCCGGCAAGGCGGCGGAACTGGCCGGGCGCGATCTGCGCCAGCAGATCCTGCGCCTCGCCAATGCGGGCGAGAATGCGCGCCTGGACTTCGGCGAGGGCAAGCTGACGGTGCGTGACGGCGAGGCGCTGCGCGAGATCGACCTGACCGGCATGACCGAGGACGCGCGCGGCGACGTGCTCTCAGGCAGCGGCACCTTCGACCCGCCGACCGGCAAGCTGGACAAGAACGGCCAGGGGACGCCCTACGCGACGTATGGTTTCGCTGCGCAGATCGCCGAGGTGGAAGTGGACCTCGACCTCGGGACGGTGAAGGTGCGGCGCATGGCGGCGGCGCACGACGTCGGCAAGGCGGTCAATCCGACCCTGGTGGAGGGCCAGATCCACGGCGGCATCGCCCAGGGCCTGGGTCTCGCGCTCATGGAGGAGTACATCGCCGGCCGCAGCGAGAACCTGCACGACTACCTGATCCCGACCTTCGGCGACATGCCGGAGATCGAGAGCTTCCTCATCGAGGACCCGGAGCCGCTCGGGCCCTATGGCGCCAAGGGCGTCGGCGAGCACTCGCTGATCGCCACCGCGCCGGCGATCTTCGGCGGCATCGAACAGGCGACGGGCCTGCGCCCGCGGCAGACGCCGGCGACCCCCGGGCGGGTGCGGGCGATGCTGAGAGAGGGCGGGCTATGAGCGACGCCGAAGTGAAACAACGCAAGAGCGACAGCGACGACATCGTGGTCTGCGACGCCTGCCCGGTGCTGTGCCGCATCCGCCCCGGCAAGGCGGGGGCCTGCGGGCGCTACGGCAACGTCGAGAACGCGCTGGTGCGCCTGGACCCCTTCGTGCTGGCGCGCCAGGCGGCGGAGAGCTCGCAGGACATGGTGCCTTTCCTGGCCAGCGAGGGCGCGGCCAGCGAGTGGGACGGGACGCTGGTGCAGTCAAGCGAGGCCTTCGTGACCGGCATCGGCGCCGGCACCACCTATCCCGACTACAAGCCGGCGCCCTTCATCGTGTCCTCCAAGGTGGAAGGCGTCGACATGGTCACCGTGGTGACCGAGGGCATCTTCAGCTACTGCGGCGTGAAGGTGAAGATCGACACCGACCGCCACCTGGGTCCCGAGCAGGCCGCCGTGCGCTGCCGGGGCGAGCAGGTCGGCCACGTGACCACGGCGGAATACGGCTCGCAGATGCTGGCGCTGGGCGGCGTGCGCCACCTCACCGGCGGCAGCAAGAAGGAAGGCAACGTCACGTGCCAGATGATGCTGGAGCTCTGCAACAAGCAGGCGGTGGAGCTGGAGATCGACGGCGGCGCGAAGATCACCGTGCAGGCCGGCAAAGCGCCGGTCATCAACGGCGTCCCCGAGGCGCGCATGCGCGTCGGCTGCGGCTCGGCCACCATCGGCATCTTCGCCCGGCAGTGGGTGGGCGAGACCGACGAGGTGATCGTGGTGGACGACCACATCACCGGCGTGCTGACCGAACACCAGGCCGGGCGCTTCCTCGACATGAAATCCAGCGGCATCCGGGTGCGAGGGCGCAAGTCGACGCCGGGGCGCTACTTCCAGGTCGCCGAGCCCGGCACCGGCTGGGGCGGCACCAACATCTCGGAGCCGCTCTCCATCATCGAGAAGATCGACCCCAAGACCGCCTGGCCGGGCCTGCGCCTGCTGATGGTCAGCACCACCGGCGAGCACGCCGCCTGGTTCGTGCTGGACGAAGACCTGAATCCGCGCGAGGCCGAGATGCCGCAAGCCGTGCAGGTGGTGGTCGACCGCATCGGCGAGAACTGCGAGCCTGCCCTCGCGTCCGTGCTGTTCATGGCCGGGGCCGGCGGCAGCCTGCGCGCCGGGGCGACGGAGAACCCGGTGCGCCTGACGCGCTCGGTGAAGGACGCGCTGACAAGGGTCACCGCCGGCGGCGCGCCCTGCTACGTCTGGCCCGGCGGCGGGATCACGGTGATGGTCGACGTGCTGGACATGCCGGACAACGCCTTTGGCTATGTGCCGACGCCGGCCATCGTCGGACCCATCGAGTTCACCATGCCGCACGAGATCTATGGCGAACTGGGCGGCCACATGGACTCGGTGAAGCCGCTGGAAGCGGTGCTGAAGGAGCGCGCGACCGGCGCCCGGGTGCGCATGACCGAATGGAAGGCGGAGAACCCCTGGCCGCTGTCACCTTTAAAGAAGGCGGGCTTCTAGATGCGCGCGAGCCTTCAGTCGCGGGTCCTGCCGGACGGCCGTCTGCACTTGCAGGAAGGCCCCATCGATCTTGTGATCGAGGCCTTCGGCGCGGCGGGCGAAGTGCGGCGCGCCTACGCCGCGGCGGCGCGTTGTTTCGAGGATGTCTTGCCGGGGCTGGTGGCGGAACTGCCAGCGCTGTGCCGCGCCGGGTTGCATAGTTTCGAGGGGCCGGTGGCGCGGCGCATGGCGGCGGCCTGCGCGCCGCATCGGACAGACTTCGTCACGCCCATGGCGGCGGTGGCCGGCGCGGTGGCCGATCACGTTCTGGCGGCG
>DAIQBR010000336.1:0-4503 GCA_036781105.1 Kiloniellaceae bacterium | reverse complement strand
TGTTCCTCGCCGCGAACGGCGAGGACCTGCGCGGCGAGGACCGCTTCAGCGGCGAGGCAGCCCCGGCGCGGCCCTGCGACTTCGCGCTGCGCTTCCACCTGCATCCCGACGTCCAGGCCATGCCCGCCCAGGACGGCCGCTCGGTGGTGCTGCGCCTGCCCAAGGGCGGCGGCTGGCGTTTCCGCAGCGCCGGCGCCAGCCTGGCGCTGGAGCCGAGCGTCTACCTCGGCCAGCCGGGCCAGGTCCGGCGCAGCCAGCAGATCGTCCTCAGCGGCCGGGTCGAAGAGGCCGACAAGGCGGTGAAGTGGGCGCTGCAGCGCATGGAAAGCGCGCGCTGAGATGCCCTGGCTGTGGAGCCCTGGCTACGACGCCGGTTGGGGTCTGATCCTGGGGTTGGTCGCGGCCGCAGCGGCGAGTTGGGCTGCCACCGGCCTGGTGCTGCGGCTCCTCATCGCCCGACGGATTTACGACGAGCCCAACCACCGCAGTAGCCATGAAGAGGCCAAGCCGCGCGGCGGCGGTCTGGCGGTAATGCTTGTGATTCTGGTCGCATGGACTGCCGCCGCGGTTTCAGGAGGTCAGGCCGGAGCAGCCTTCTGGCTCACCATCGCCGGCGCCCTCCTGCTCGCTGCCATATCCTGGGCCGACGATCTGAAACCGCGTCCGGCCAGCCTGCGCTTCGGCATGCAAGTTGCGGCCGTCGCGCTTGCGTTGTGGAGCCTCGACCCGGCGACCCTGTTGTTCCAGGGACTACTACCGCTGCCTGCCGACCGTCTGCTGACCGCCGTGCTGTGGCTGTGGTTCATCAACCTGTTCAACTTCATGGACGGCATCGACGGCATCACCGCGGTGGAGACCATCACCATCGGCGGCGGGCTGGCGGCAATCGCCGCCCCGGTCTTCGCTATTTTCGTTACACCCGTGGGGCCCTTCACTGCGGCAGTGCCCGCGGCTGCCGCGCTGGGCTTTCTGTTCTGGAACTGGGCGCCGTCGCGCATCTTCCTGGGCGACGTGGGTTCGGTGCCGCTGGGCTACCTGCTCGGCTGGCTGCTGATTCTCACCGCTGCCGGTGGCCTGTGGGCCAGTGCTCTCATTCTGCCGCTGTACTACCTGGTCGACGCGACCTGGACCCTGGGGAAGCGGGCGCTGCGGCGCGAGAAGCTGTGGCGGGCGCACCGCGGGCATTTCTACCAGCGCGCGGTGCAGCGCGGCTTCAGCCACGCCGAGGTTGCCGGGCGGATCGCGGCCTGCAATGCCGTGCTGATGGTTCTCGCCCTCTTCGCGGCCTTCAGCCCCATCGCACTGTCTCTGCTGTGCGTGGCCCTGGCCTTGCTTGCGGTTGCCGGCCTTCTGTTTATGCTGGCGAAACAAACACCTCCGGCGGCGGGCCGGGAGTCGCGCCCGCCGCAGCCATAGCGCAGAGCAAGCCAGAGGAGCCCGGGTCGCGCGGATGAAATTGGGTTCGTCCAGATTTCCCCGGCAGATCGTCGCTTTCCTGCACGACATCGCCATGGCGGCCGCGGCCTTCATGATCGCCCTGCTGCTGCGCCTCGGCAACGAGGCCTGGGTCTCGCTGATCACCACCCTGTGGCCGGCGCTGCTGCTGTTCACCGCCGTCTGCGGCCTGGTGTTCCTTTCCACCGGGCTGTATCGCGGCGTCTGGCGCTATGCCTCGATGAACGACCTGGTGGCGATCATCAAGGCGGTCAGCCTGTCGCTGGCGATCTTCCTGCCGCTCACTTTCCTGATCACCCGCCTCGACAACCTGCCGCGCTCGTGGATCGTGATCAGCTGGTTCGTGCTGATCTTCCTGCTCGGCGCGCCGCGCATGATCTATCGCGTGTTCAAGGACCAGGGCGTGCGCCACCTGCTGGAGCGCGACAGCCACCGCCGCGTGCCGGTGCTGCTGATCGGCGCCGGCGATGCCGCCGAGACCTTCATCCGCGAGATGGCGCGCGACCGCGACGGCGCCTTCGAGGTGCTGGGGGTGATCGACGAAAAGGGCACCCGCATCGGCCGCCACATTCACGGCATCCCGGTGTTCGGCCACCTGGAAGACCTGCCGGAAGTCTTCCGCAAGCTGGCCAGACGCGAGCGCAAGCCGCAGCGGCTGGTGCTGACCAAACCGATGGACCGCGACGAACTGGACTATGTGCTGGAGCTGGCCGACAGGCACGGCGCGACGGTGGCCCGCTTGCCGCGGCTGACCGATTTCAGCGGCGGCATCGAGGAACGCCTGCAGATCCGCCCGATCGCCATCGAGGATCTGCTGGGCCGCCCGCAGACTCCGCTCGACCGGCCGGCCATGCAGTCGCTGATCGAAGGGCGGCGCATCCTGCTGACCGGTGCCGGCGGTTCGATCGGTGCCGAACTGGCGCGCCAGATCGCGGCTTTCCGGCCGGCCCACCTGACGCTCTTCGACAACTCCGAATACAATCTCTACAGCATCGACCTGGAGCTGGCGGAGCGCTTTCCCGAGGTACCGCGCGCGGCGCTGATCGGCGACGTGCGCGACCGACCGCGGATCGACCGCCTGTTCGCCGAGGCCCGCCCGGAACTGGTGTTCCACGCCGCCGCCCTGAAGCACGTGCCGATGGTGGAGTTCAACCCGGTGGAGGGCCTGCACACCAACGTACTGGGCACCCGCAACGTGGCCGATGCCTGCCGCCGGGCGGAGGTCGATGCCATGGTGCTGGTCTCCACCGACAAGGCGGTGAATCCGCCCAACGTCATGGGCGCCAGCAAGCGCCTGGCCGAAAGCTACTGCCAGGCCCTCGACCTGCTGCGCCAACCGAACGACAATAACGCGGGCGGCGGCACCCGCTTCGTCACCGTGCGCTTCGGCAACGTGCTGGGATCGACGGGATCGGTGGTGCCGCTGTTCCAGCACCAGCTTGCCGAAGGCGGCCCGCTGACGGTCACCCACCCGGAGATGACGCGCTACTTCATGACCATTCGCGAGGCCGTCGAACTGGTGCTGCAGGCCTCTGCCCTCGGCATCGCCAGCCCGCCGGCGCAGGCCGGCAGCATCTACGTGCTGGACATGGGCGAGCCGGTGAAGATCGTCGACCTGGCGCGCCAGATGATCCGCCTCGCCGGCCTGACGCCGGACCGCGACGTCGAGATCCGCTTCACCGGCCTGAGGCCGGGCGAGAAACTGCATGAAGAGCTGTTTCACGGCAGCGAGGCCCTGAGACCGACGGAGCACCCCGGGCTGAAGCGCGCCACGCCGCGGACCGCCGATGCCGAACTGCTGGGCCGCAGCCTCGACGAACTGGCCCAGCTGGTGCAGCAGGGCGACGGCGCCAGGGCCCTGCGCCTGCTGCAGCGCCTGGTGCCGGAATTTCGCGGCAGCACCGGCGGCGACCGGCGCTCCGCCGCGGCGGGCTCCTGAACCCGGCCCCCCTTGACCGGACCCTTGCGGCCTTCTACACAGCGCGCATCCTGATTCCCCGGGACAATCCACGGGGCCGATCCCGGCCCCTCCAACCGCGACTTCAGTGGAGCCGCCCGCCATGCCCGTCGAGACCCCCACGCCGATCAAGCGTGCGCTGATTTCCGTTTCCGACAAGACGGGCCTCGCCGAGTTCGGCCGCTTCCTCGCCGACCGGGGCGTCGAGATTCTCTCCACCGGCGGCTCCGCCAAGGCGCTGGCGGAAGCCGGCGTCGCGGTGGTCGAGGTCGCCGCCCACACCGGCTTTCCGGAGATCATGGGCGGCCGGGTGAAGACGCTGCATCCGAAGATCCACGGCGGCATCCTGGCGCGGCGCGACGACGACGACCACCTCGCGGCGATGCGCGAGCACACGATCGGCGGCATCGACATGGTGGTCTCGAATCTCTACCCCTTCGAGGCGACGCTGGCCTCCGGCGCCGACTACGACAGCTGCGTCGAGAACATCGACATCGGCGGCCCGGCCATGGTGCGCGCCTCGGCGAAGAACCACGACTTCGTCGCCATCGTCACCGACCCCGGCGACTACGCCGCGGTGATGGCGGAGATGACGGCCAACGACGGCGCGGTGACCGCCAAACTGCGCCGTCGCCTCGCCCGCATCGCCTTCGCCCACACCGCCGCCTACGATGCCATGATCGCCGGCTGGCTGGCGCGCGAGCAGGGCGAGACCTTTCCCGATCGCCTCACCCTGGCCGGCAAGCTGAAGCAGAGCCTGCGCTACGGCGAGAACCCGCACCAGGCCGCGGCGGCCTACAGCAGCGGCGCGCCGCGCCCGGGCGTCATCACCGCCGAGCAGCTGCAGGGCAAGGAACTCAGCTACAACAACCTCAACGACACCAACGCCGCCTTCGAACTGATCGCCGAGTTCGAGGCGCCGAGCGTCGCCATCATCAAGCATGCCAATCCCTGCGGCGTCGCCAGCCGCGACAGCCTGGCGGCCGCCTATGCCGAGGCCCTGGCCTGCGACCCGGTGAGCGCCTTCGGCGGCATCATCGCGGTGAACCGCGCGCTCGACGCCGCCACCGCCGAGGAAGTCGCCAAGCTGT
>DAIQBR010000335.1:0-4509 GCA_036781105.1 Kiloniellaceae bacterium | reverse complement strand
CCGGCGCGCTGCTCGCCATCAATTTCAGCCCGAACCGCGAGCGCGACATCGAGATCAGCCGCGCCACCCCCGACGAGGATTTCTTCGCCGAATCCATCGACCGCCCGGTGGCCCGCCAGCTCGCCTACGCCGAGGGCCTCATCGAGAGCAACCTCTCGGTCGCCGCCACCGAGCGCAGGGTGCCGCACCCGGTGCTGGCCGAGGCGATCCGCGCCTTCAGCTATGACGTGGACTTCCAGCGCGAGATCCAGAAGGGCGACGGCTTCGAGTTCCTCTACGAGATCTGCGTCGACGAAGAAGGCGCGCTGGTGCGTACCGGCGAGCTGCTGTTCGCCGCCATGAACCTCTCCGGCAGCCGCACCGAGCTCTACTACTATGAGCGCGCAGACGGCGATGCGGACTACTTTACCGCCGAAGGCAAGTCGGTGCGCCGCTCGCTGATGCGCACGCCGATCGACGGCGCCCGCCTGTCGTCCGGCTTCGGCATGCGCAAGCACCCGATCCTCGGCTATTCCAAGATGCACCGCGGCACCGACTTCGCCGCGCCCAGCGGCACTCCGATCTTTGCCGCCGGCAACGGCGTCGTCGAGTTCGCCGGCCGCCACGGCGGCTACGGCAAGTACGTGCGCATCCGCCACGGCTCCAGCTACAAGACCGCCTACGCCCATATGAGGTCCTTCGCCAAGGGCGTCACCAAGGGTGCGCGGGTGAAGCAGGGCCAGATCATCGGCTACGTCGGCACCACCGGCCGCTCGACGGGCCCGCACCTGCACTATGAGGTGATGCTGAACGGCAAGCAGGTGAACCCGCTGAAAGTCACCCTGCCGCGCGGTGAGAAGCTGAAAGAGTCGGAGATGGCTGACTTCAACGCGCGCCGCAGCGAGATCACCCGCCAGCTCGCCCTCGCCCAGGGTGGCGTTCTCATGGTCGAGAAGGCCTGCGAGGAAAGTGCTCCGGTCGAGCAGGGCTCGGCCATGGGCCCCGACTGCTAGATCCCACGCGACATTGACGGCAAGCCAAGCGCCGCCCTCCCCGGAGGGCGGCGCTTCTTGCTTCCAGCTTCGTTTCGCTATGGAATTCCGCGCCATGCTCGCGACACTTTCCGCCGCCCTTGAAGGCCCCTCGGCGGCCTACGCTGCCATCGAAGGCCTGGGCCTCGGCGCCGGCCTGATCATCGCCATCGGCGCCCAGAACGCCTACGTCCTGCGCCAGGGACTGCGCCGTCAGCACGTCTTCGCCGTCGCCGGCCTCTGTTTTCTCATAGACTGCCTGCTGATCGCGCTGGGCGCCGGCGGCTTCGCCAGCCTGCTGCGCGCGATACCGAGCCTGCCGGACCTCGCCGCCTGGGGCGGTGCCGTCTTTCTCGCCATCTACAGCCTGCGCGCCTTCGCAGCGGCGCTGCGCCCGCAAGCGCTGCAAGCCGACGGTGCGGCGGGCGGCGGCAGCCTGAAGGCGGCGCTGGCCACGGCCCTGGCGCTCAGCCTGCTCAATCCGCACGTCTACCTGGATACCGTGATCCTGCTGGGCGGCGTCGCCGCGCGCTATCCCGACGCAGAGCGCCTCGCCTTCGCGCTCGGCGCCATGCTGGCCTCGGGGCTGTGGTTCTACGGTCTCGGCTACGGCGCGCGCCGCCTCGCGCCCTTCTTCTCCAGCCCACGCGCCTGGCGCCTGCTCGACGCTTTCGTCGGCTGCGTCATGGCAGCGATCGCCGTGAGCCTGGTAGTGGGGCAGCTTACCTAGCGGGGACTGCTACTCGGCGGCGCTGCGCGGCTTGCCCCGTCCGCTCTTCAGGGGCCAGGACGGACGCTGAATGGCGAAGACCTCCTCGACCAGGCAGTAGTCCATGTAGCCGAGCCGCGCGATGGGCTTCAGCTTGGCCATGTCGACCAGGCCGTCGGTCAGCACCGACTCGTCGATGTGCAGGCCGATCACCTGGCCGAAGACCACGGCGTTGCGTGCCTGGGGGTTGTCGGACGGCAGGTCGACGGTCTGCAGGTACTTGCATTCCATGTGGATCGGCGAGGCCTTCACCCGCGGCGGCTTCACCAGCTTCGACGGCACCATCTCGAGCCCGGCGACCGCCGCTTCGTCGACACCTGCCGGGGCCGGCGCCGAGGTCACGTTCATCGCCTCGCGCAGGTCCCAGGTCACCACGTTGCAGACGAACTCGCCGGTGCGCTCGACATTGGCGAGCGAATCCTTGGAGCCGTCGGGCGGCCCGTCAGTCTTGCGCCCGCCGGGACTGAACATCACGCAAGGCGGATCGCCGGCCACGCCGTTGAAGAAGCTGTAGGGCGCGAGGTTCACGACGCCCGCCTCGTTCACCGAGGTGATCCAGCCGATCGGCCGCGGCACCACACAGGCCTTAAAGGGGTTGTGCGGCAGCCCGTGGTCTCCGATGCGGGTGTCGTAGAACATGAACGCTTCTCCTCCTGCCCGGACACCGGCCACTGCCGGCGGAGGGCATCCTGCAAGAGCCAAAGTGAGGTCGGGCGCCCGGGGATCAGGCAGCGGCCACCATTTCTCCGTTGATGGCCAGACCCTCGGGCCCGGCACTGACACTCACCGTGTCACCATCGCCGATTTTGCCTTCCAGGATCAGGCTGGCCAAGGGGTTCTGCAACTCGCGCTGAATCACCCGCTTCAGCGGCCGCGCGCCGTAGATCGGATCGTAGCCCTTGTCGGCGAGCCAGACCTTGGCCTGCTCGTCGAGTTCGAGGGTGATCTTGCGCTCGCCCAGCATGGCATGCAGACGCGCCAGCTGGATTTCCACGATGCCGGTCATCTGCTCCCGCGTCAGGCGGTGGAACAGCAGCATCTCATCCAGCCGGTTGAGGAACTCCGGCCGGAAGTGGCGCCGCACCACCTCCATCACCTGCTCGCGCACTGCCGTGCTGTCCTGGCCTTCCGGCTGGGTCGACAGCACCTCGGAGCCGAGGTTGGAGGTCAGGATGATCAAGGTGTTCCGGAAATCGATGGTGCGGCCCTGGCCGTCGGTCAGGCGGCCGTCGTCGAGCACCTGCAGCAGGATATTGAAGACGTCGTGATGCGCCTTCTCGATTTCGTCGAACAGCACCACTTGGTAGGGCCGGCGCCGCACCGCCTCGGTCAGCGCGCCGCCCTCCTCGTAGCCGACGTAGCCCGGCGGCGCGCCGATCATGCGCGCGACGGCGTGCTTTTCCATGTACTCGGACATGTCGAGGCGGACCATTGCGGTCTCGTCGTCGAAGAGGAAGCGCGCCAGCGCCTTGGTCAGCTCCGTCTTGCCGACACCGGTGGGGCCGAGGAAGAGGAAGGAGCCGATGGGCCGGTTGGGGTCCTGCAGGCCGGCGCGGGCGCGGCGCACGGCATTGGAGATCGCCGTGATGGCATCCTCCTGGCCGATCACGCTTTGGCGCAGCGTGCCCTCCATACCCAGCAGCTTCTCGCGCTCACCCTCCAGCATCTTGTCGACGGGAATCCCGGTCCAGCGCGACACCACCGAGGCGATGTCGCTCTCCGTCACCTCCTCGTTCAGCATGCGGTGCTCCTGCGCCGCCTCGGCGTCGCCGAGTTGTTTTTCGAGCCCGGGGATGACGCCGTACTTCAGCTCGCTGGCGCGGTTGAGGTCGCCCTCGCGCTGGGCGATCTCCAGCTCGCCGCGCGCCTGGTCGAGCTGCTCCTTCAGCTTCTGGGCGCCGGCCAGCTTGTCCTTCTCGCCCTGCCACTGCGCGGTCAGCTCGCCGGTCTTGGCCTCCAGCTCCTTGATATCGGCGGTGAGCTTCTCGAGGCGCTCCTTGGAGGCCTTGTCGCTCTCCTTCTGCAGCGCGTTCTGCTCGATCTTCATCT
The DNA here is from genome assembly GCA_036781105.1 of Kiloniellaceae bacterium. GTDB lineage: Bacteria > Pseudomonadota > Alphaproteobacteria > Kiloniellales > Kiloniellaceae > Pelagibius. The sequence continues at coordinate 681 of DAIQBR010000335.1, read as the reverse complement.
GCACCAGACGGCGGTCGAGCTCGTCGATCTCTTCCGGCTTGGAATCCACCACCATGCGCAGCCGGCTGGCCGACTCGTCGACCAGGTCGATCGCCTTGTCGGGCAGGAATCGATCGGCGATGTAGCGGTGGGACAGCGTCGCCGCCGCGACGATGGCGGCATCGGTGATGCGCACGCCGTGGTGCAGCTCGTACTTTTCCTTGAGCCCGCGCAGGATCGAGATGGTCTCCTCGACGCTCGGCTCCGGCACGAAAACGGGCTGGAAGCGCCGCGCCAGGGCGGCGTCCTTTTCGATGTACTTGCGGTATTCGTCCAGCGTGGTGGCGCCGACGCAGTGCAGATCGCCGCGCGCCAGGGCCGGCTTCAGCATGTTGGAGGCATCCATGGTGCCTTCTGCCTTGCCGGCGCCGACCAGGGTGTGCAACTCGTCGATGAAGACGATGATCTCGCCCCCGGCATCTGCAATCTCCTGCAGCACGGCCTTCAGCCGCTCCTCGAACTCGCCGCGGAACTTTGCGCCGGCCACCATGGCGCCGAGATCGAGCGACATCAGGCGCTTGTGCTTCAGTGTCTCCGGCACGTCGCCGTTGACGATGCGCTGGGCGAGGCCCTCGACGATGGCGGTCTTGCCGACGCCCGGCTCGCCGATGAGCACGGGGTTGTTCTTGGTCTTGCGGGAGA
>DAIQBR010000334.1:0-4526 GCA_036781105.1 Kiloniellaceae bacterium | reverse complement strand
CTACGCCTCCGGCGATGTCTTCGTCTTCCCCAGCAAGACCGACACCTTCGGCCTGGTGATGCTGGAGGCCATGGCCAGCGGCCTGCCGGTCGCCGCCTACCCGGTGCCGGGCCCCCTCGACATCGTCGACGGCGTCGGCGTGGGCGCCCTGAACGAGGATCTCGGCCTCGCGGTGGGCGAGGCCATCCGGGTGCCACGCGCGGCCTGCCGCGAGCAGGCCCTGAAGTACTCCTGGACCGCCTGCGCCGAGATGTTCCTGAAGAACCTGCAGCCGCTGCACTAGGTGCTTAGTCCTCCGCGTGCGGTTCATCATTCGCCGGTGAAGTGGCGGCCTCTATTTCTTCCCCTTGTGCTTTGGCCGTCCCGTTGCGTTGATCCTTTTTGGACTCGGCGATACCAATTATCGCTTTCATTCGCTCGTTGCGGTCATGTCTATTGACATACCAGTCTTGAAACAGAGTCTCGATCAACTCGACTAAGAGGGTCGCTTCTCTTGGTTCGACCTCGATAATTCTATCGATGTCGTGTTCCATGTGTGCCCCGATGTTACCCACGCTGCGTATGGCATCAATTGCCGCCCACGTTTGGGGGTCGACCCTGTCTTGGATTGCTTCGATCTCTTGCTTTAGGTTTGGCCGTTTAGGAGTCTCCCAGAAATTTCTGATCATTCCCTGCAAACAGCGACGAGATAGCGTAGCCGAAGCTTTTGGGCTGAGACTCACAATCCGAGCCGCCTCCAGATAGTCATCCCGGAGACTTTTCGGAATGTACTCAGGCTGTGGTTTTGCAGAAGACTCTGGTAGAAGTTGCCACGACTGTAGTTTGCTACCAACCTTAAAATTATGGCTACGAGGGCTTGCTTCACTGAGCGTGACGTGAAACGTCAGCTGCCTGCAGTCCGGATTTGGGCACACTATCGCGATATGCGTAAGTGCGAGGTCGCTCGCCAGCGCCGAATCAGAAACTAAGACTCGATTGCTATCACGGTGATAGTTCGGTGAAGTAATCGTCGTATGTCGCCCGCAGAACGGGCAGGTCCAATTCGCCCCTTCACGCTCCAACGGTCCCTCCTTCCGCCCGAGTAAGATGCCAGTCTATACCCAACCAACACGAGCTGCCAACCTGAGGCGCCGGGTATCGACTAGTTTGGTCCACTGTATCTGTTCTGAAGAAGGACCCGACACCCCCCTTGTCACCCTCGGGCTTGACGCGAGGCTCAAGGGCTGACCGCGAGTAGGCCGCCCTGGATTCCGGCTCGCGCTCGCTCTGCTCGCTTGGCCGGGGTGACAGCTTTAGTGAGTGTGACTGAAGTGCAATTGGCGCCGCGCGATGACAGCGCTAAACTCTTTCCCCAACAAGGGCGTGAAACGCTCACCATGGGGGAGGAGCGGGGCCATGTTCCCGGAGTACGATCCGCGCGACGCGCGCTTCAACGAATACATCAACGGCAACTGCCAGCTCGAGAAGCTCTATACCGGCACGCTCTGGGCCGAGGGGCCCGTCTACTTCTGCGACGGCGACTTCTTCCTGTGGAGCGACATCCCCAATAACAGGATGCTGAAATGGACGGCGGGCGGCGGCGTCACCGAGTACCGCAAGCCGTCCAACTACGCCAACGGCCACACGCGGGACCGGGAAGGGCGCCTGGTCTCCTGCGAGCACGGCGCCCGGCGCGTCACGCGCACCGAGTGGGACGGCTCGATCACCGTCATCGCCGACAGCTACAAGGGCAAGCGGCTGAACTCGCCCAACGACGTGGTGGTGAAGTCCGACGGCACCATCTGGTTCACCGACCCGCCCTACGGCATCCTCTCCGACTACGAGGGCCACAAGGGCGAGAGCGAGATCGGCGCCTGCCACGTCTACCGTTTCGATCCCAGGTCGGGGAAGCTGGCCATCGCCGCCGGCGACTTCGACAAGCCCAACGGCCTGGCCTTCTCGCCCGACGAGAAGATCCTCTACATCGCCGACACCGGCGCCTCGCACGACCCGGAGGGCCCGCGCCACATCCGCGCCTTCAAGGTCGGCAAGGAAGGGAAACTTTCCGGCGGCAAGGTTTTCGCGGTCTGCGACGCCGGCCTGTTCGACGGCTTCCGCCTGGATGAGGACGGCAACATCTGGTCCAGCGCCGGCGACGGTGTGCATTGCTTTTCCTCGAAGGGGGAACTGCTGGGCAAGATCAGGGTGCCGGAAGTGGTCTCCAACGTCACCTTCGGCGGGCCGAAGAAGAACCGCCTCTTCATCACCGCCACGACGTCGCTCTACGCGGTCTACCTGAACCGCAAAGGCGTGCAGTGGCCGTAGTTCTTTTCCCCTCTCCCCTCGCGGGAGAGGGATGTGAAGCCTTAGCGAGATCGAGAGATCGAGCTTAGGCGAAGCTGGGTGAGGGGGCGCCGCGCGCTCTGAGCCATCCCCCTCACCCAGCTCCGTCTAGGCTCGCATTCGCTCACCAAGGCTGCGCAACCCTCTCCCGCGAGGGGAGAGGGTAAGAAGCTACTCCACCCGTGCCGGTTCGGCGTCGTCGCCCTGGACGATGAGCCGCAGGACCTCTTCCTGCGTGGTCTCGGCGACCTGGCGCTCGCCCACGTCGCGGCCGCGTTTCAGCACCATCACCCGGTCGCCCACGGCGAAGATGTCCTGCAGGCGGTGGCTGATGATCACCTCGGCCACGTTGTGCTTCTTCAGCTCCAGCATGGTTTCCAGCAGGCGCTCGGTCGCCATGACCGAGAGGTTGGCGGTGGGCTCGTCCAGGACGATGACCTTCGGCTGGAAGGAGATGGCCCGCGCGATCGCCACCGACTGCTGCCGCCCGCCGGACAGGCTCTCGACCTTCTGGTAGACCGAGTTCACGTCGACCTTGAGACGCTGCAGCACCTGGCCGGCGTCGCGGTACATCTTCTTGCGGTCGACGAAGAGACCCCTGCGCGGCCAGCGGCCGAGAAAAATGTTCTGGCCGACATCCATGTTCCCGCAGAGTGCGAAGTCCTGATAGATCATCTCGATGCCGGACTTGCGGCTTTCATGCGGGCTGCGGAAGTCCGTCTTCTGGCCGCTGACCAGAACGTCGCCCGAGTCGCGCTGGTAGGCGCCGGTCAGGATCTTCATCAGGGTCGACTTGCCGGCCGAGTTGTCGCCGACCAGGCCGAGGATCTCGCCGGGCTCAAGTCTGAAGTTGACGTCGACCAGCGCCTTGACCGCGCCGAAGGTCTTGTTGATGGCGCGCATCTCGACGATCGGCGCCGGGGTCGTCGGGGGGGCTGTCATTGATTCAGGCACGGCTGGTCACTCGCGGATCTCGTTTTCGTCGGAACAGGGCATCGCGCAACCGCTGCAGGATATTGGCCTGGCGCACCCAGATGTCCATCACCACCGCGGCGATGAGGATTCCGCCGATGAAGACGTTCACCCAGTGCTGCGGCAGAGTGATGGACTCGCCGCTGGCGGTGATGATGTTCAGCTGCAGCAGCGCGCGGATCAGGGTAATCACGCCGGCACCGGCGAGCGACCCGATGATGGTACCGTAGCCGCCGAAGATGGAGCCGCCGCCGATGATCACCGAGGCGATGGCGTCCAGCTCGCGGAACTGGCCCGCCACCGGGTTGAAGCTGCGGAAGAAGGCGATGTTGATGATGCCGGCCATGGCCGCACAGAGCGCCGAGAGCATCAGCGCGGTGAACCGCACACGCCCGGTATGGATGCCGGCGTAGTCGGCCGCGCGGCGGTTGCCGCCGGTGGCATAGACCTGCTGGCCGAAGGTCGTATAGGCGAGGACGGTCCCGGCAAGGCCGGCGACGAGGAGCATCCAGAGGGTCTGGACGCTGACGACGTCGGTGACGGCCCGCAGTACGGGCGGCAGGGCAGGGAAGTCGAAGTAGTTCAGGATGTCGCCGACCTTGCGGCCGAGCAGGTTGTAGCCCTCGGCCCAGCCGGTCAGCTGCTGCCCGGCGACGATCCAGGCGGCGATGCCGCGGGCGATATAGTACATGCCGAGGGTGGCGATGAAGGCCGGCAGGCCGAAGGAAACCGCGATCAGGGAATTCATCGCTCCGGCGGCGGCGCCGACCAGCATGCCCATGGCTACCGCCGTCACCGGGTCGGCGCCGAGCACCTTCAGGCAGTAGGCCGCCGTGCTGCCGGCCAGGGCGAGCACCGCGCCGACCGAGAGATCGATGTCGCCGCAGGCGATCACGTAGGTGAGCCCCACCGTCAGGATGGCGAGCTCGGTGTAGTTCAGCAGGATGGCGAAGCTGTTCGGCAGGTTCCACCAGTAGTCCGGGCGCAGGTAGAGCCCGACCAGCCAGAGCACGACGCAGAGACTGATGGCGAGGGAGTCCCGCCGGGCCAGGAACCTGGTGACGAAGTTGCGTGCCGTCAGGGCCTTGTCGGTGGCGCTGGAACCCTTGGTCTGCGCCCCTTCCAGGGCCACGCCGCCGGTCTCGATCGCCAGCGGCGGCGGCCGGCCGCGCAGCCAGGCCCAGATACGTGCCGGCACCCGGCGGCGGATGACGTAGGGTTCGATGAGCACG
>DAIQBR010000333.1:3215-4553 GCA_036781105.1 Kiloniellaceae bacterium | reverse complement strand
GAGGGCGCCGAGGGGAGCAAAGGCCTGCTCGCCGTCGTAGAAGACGATAAGCCCGTCGCTCAGGACATAGCGGTCGAGCCGCAGCCCGAAAACGTAGAGCTCGTCATCCGGCCGCTCGGCCCAAACCGGCTCCGCCGCCTCCGCCAGCGCGCACGACAACAGCGACGCCGCGAGGAAGCCCGCAGCGGGCAGGAGAGAACGGGCCAGAGTGCCGGACACGGCACCGCGTCCCTAGAAGATGCCCCGTTGGCCTCAGCCGGCCATCTAAGGAAGCCGCAGTTGCCCGACCGCCAGCGACGCACCGCCGCGTTCCTGGCGCTCGCGATATTCGACCAGCACCTCACGGCCGGTGATCCGCGACAGGCTTTCGGGATTCAACGGCAGAAAAACGTCGCGATGCGGCGTCGAGAGGTAGACTGCGACGTTGTTCAGCCGTCCGATCTCCTCGTCACCGACGCGGGCAACGAGATCACCACGCAGGGACTTGGCACCGCTGCGGGCGATGCGCAGCTTGATGGCAGGGCTGCCGTCGTCGAGCTGTACGGGCTCCAGCTGCTGGAAGCCGCCTTCCGCCTCCAGCGTCCCGTGGCGGATGATCACCGGCACGGTGATGCCGAAAACGGTCCGGATCTGGATCGAGAGTCCGGAATCGGTGCCTCCCTCTGCCGCGGTCGGCTCCGCCGAGGGCACCTGCTGGAACAGAAGATGCGAGCGATACTCGCCCTCCTGCAGGTTTGCCGGCCGGCGATAGAGAATGCGCACGGTCTGCGGACGCCCCGGCTCCAGTGTGATCTGGCGCGGCGCGTAGCGGAACAGCGCGCCGGCGAAACCTTCGCCGTCGGCGGGCTGCTCGGTCGGGTGCAGGTTGCCCTCTTCGTCCATGCGATAGTTGACGATCGAGATGCGGTAGGTCTCGGGCTGGTTGCCGCGATTGGCCAGAGTCAGGCCCTGGCTACGGGTGCGACTGTCGAGCTCAACGAGCTGGGGCGTCACCACGAGGCCGCCGGCGGCCAGCGCCGGCACAGCCGAAAGGCTGGCGGCTGCCAGGCCAAGGACGATGGCGCAGGTGAAAGCCTGAGGCAGGCGCCAAGGTGCGGCAGGGCGCCGGAAGAAAGTACGGAACTGCATTGATTTTCCCCCAATCGAAGCGGCGACGGGCCGGCCTCCCCCCGGAAACCGGCCCGTTTGCAAGCGAACTCGTTGCGGCCGCTGTTTAGTAGTTCACGGTCACCGTATAGGTGCCCGTGTAGGCGCCCGAGGCCTGGGCGGCGTTGACGACCAGATCGCCACCGACGTTGAAAGCCAGGTCACCCGTACCGTCCGTGGTCGGCGAGCCGC
>DAIQBR010000333.1:0-3195 GCA_036781105.1 Kiloniellaceae bacterium | reverse complement strand
AGTTGTTCAGCGTCATGGCCGTACCCGGACCGGTCAGCGAACCGGCCGTGAAGCTGATCGTGACGGCGGTGCTGGCATCGCCGGACGCCGTGAAGGCACCGGCAGCCGGCGAACCGGAGAATGTGTAGCCGGCCGGGCCGCTGACGGCGCCGGCAGCCGAGATGGTGACCGTACCGCCCGAACCGTCCACGGCGACGGTGCCGAAATCCATCTGGGTGTCTTCGGTGATGGAGATCGCCTGCTGGATCTGCGCCGAGGCGTTACCGGTCTGGTCGGTGGCGAAGGCGGTGGAGCCCGTCACCGCAATGCCGAGCGTGGCGACACCCGCCGCCGCAAGTTTCGTGAAAGCCTTCATTGTTCAACTCTCTTTCCTATTTGATTTAATTACTCGCGCCCGGCAAAAGAACTCCCCCAACACCGAGACAATGCGCAGCGCGATTCACTCATTTTTGGTTTAAATATTGGTTAATCACGAAGCCTGCTATAATAACGGATCCATATCCTGCCTGTTTTGACTCACTTATACGCGAAACGATTATGAATCTGAGAAATCTATATTCTTTTCGGTGAAGAATTACTATGCACTCTCTGAAAGAGTGTATTTCACGATTTATATTTGTACTGCCCGCGCACATACGACTAACGCGCGCAGATAATTCAGCAGCGCTAAATAACGTTCTGATTATAATCGCGGATATATCGCCGAGGGGATCAGGGCCGGGTCAGGCGCCTTGGGTGCCGGATTCGCCGTTGCCTGTGCGGCTGACGGCGTCGACAAGCTCCTCGACCTCGCGGAGGGCGCGCCGGAAACTCGCCCGACTGGCATGGGGCAGGGCCTCTTCGGAGAGATCGTAGAGCGTCAGGCCGCTGAAGAAGAGCTCGCGGAAGACCACGCGCTCGCTGAAACCCGGCTGCAGGCGGAACCCCAGGCGCGCGGACAGCACGTCGAGCAGGCCCGCCATATCGCGCGTGTTGCGGCTGTTGAGCTGGCCGATGCGGTTGCGCACGACGATCCAGTCGACCTCGGCCTCCGCCGCCGCCTTGCGCCGGTCGCGCACCTGCCAGACGAAGCTGCTGTAGGGGCTGGGCGCACGCACCTGGCGACGTTCCACGTCGATATCGGCCAGGGCATCGACGTCAATGAAGCTGTCGTTGATCGGTGTGATGAGGACGTCGGCGGCGGCATGGGCGAGTTGTGCCATGCGGCTGGCGAAGCCCGGCGTATCGATCACGACCACGTCGTGCTCGGCCAGCTCCGAGAGCATCCCGGCGAAGTGGCTGCGGATCACGGCTTCGTCGGCCTCGTCCGCGGCAGTCTCTGTCGGCGCGAGACGGCGGTAGCGCGGCACCGTGAGCGTCCCCTCGCGCTGCTCGGCAGCCGCCTTTCGGTTGACCAGAAAGCGGGACAGCGTCGCCTGGCGGCTGTCGAGGTCGATACAGGCGACTTTCGCACCGCGCGCAGCAAGGCCGATGGCGACGTGAATCGCCGTGGTGGACTTTCCGGTGCCGCCCTTCTCGTTGCCGATGACGACGATGCGGCCCGGCACCGCCTGGCCCGCCTTCTCCAGCACCGGCACCGAGGTGCCGAGCGCGCCGGCGATTTCCGCCAGAGCCGCACGCACCTCGGACGTGACCTCGCCGTCGGCGAGCGCCACCGCGCGGGCGATGCGCAACAGCAGTTCGACATCGGCGGCATCTTGCCGGGTGCCCCCCTGGTGGTCCGCCCTCTTGTTGTCGGGGGCCAGCTTGGCGAGGCTGTCCAGTGCTGCCCGCCGTGCGGTGGCACCCTCGATCCGCAGGCGATCCAGGGCACGCTGGAAAGCCGCCACCGCCTTCTCAAGCTCGAAGTCCCTCTGGGACCTCAACTCTTCGAGGATCTGGTCGATGGTCGCGCGGCGCGGCAGGCTGATGGCAGGGTCGGCGGCCGCGATCAGCGCGGCTACGGTGATGCAGCCCTGTACCAATGGATCCGAGTGCGATCGCCCATAGCCTCGCAGAACGCCGCCGGCCCACCTTTCGAACAAGGTCAAGTCCCGATCCCCCGCCGCGGCTCCGCTTTCCCGGCCCACCCCCTTGCCGTGGGACGCCGCCGACGCTCAACCGCGCGGCGGAAAGGCGGAAACATCGCTTGCCCGGGAGTATATCCCAGCTCGGCGGGATCGTTAACGATTATGGTTAACGATCTGTTACTTCACCAGGAAATCTGCGCGACTCGGGCCGCCGGCTCGTGAATCCGCTAGCTCAGGGGCGCCTGGGGTGGCGTGCAGTCGGTGCCGCCGCGGAAGCGGCAGATGCGATAGCGAACCAGCACGCCGTAGGCCTCCAGGTAGCGATTCACTTCGGCCCAACTCTTGAAGCTGCCCCCGTCGAAGCTGCCCTGTCCGAAGTGACGGTCGACCGTAGCCCCGAGCACCTCGCCGGTCACCGCATCGGTCCAGAGGGATTCGACCAGAAGGTCGGCGCCGGGCGCGATCGGGCTGGCCAGGTTGTCGACGACCACCTGGGTGTTCGGATCCTCTCGGGCGACCATCGCGACGGTGTCCATGGCGACGGGTTCCGTAGTTTCCGCCATCAGGGCGAACTGCACCCGCACGGTGCCGCGCTGCGGCTCGATGGCCAGCAGGTAGTCCTTACCGATCTCCCGCCCCATGAGAATGTGGAAGTTGTTCAGCAGCGTTTGCCGGTCATCGGGAGAGATCCGTCGCTTGGCCGCCGGCGTTGCGAAGTAGATGATCGGGTCGATCATCACCTTGTCGTAGTTGCGGCCCTGGACCCCCGGGGCGACGTAGAGCAGATCCGGTGCCAAGGCGCTCTCACCCGGCTGCAAGCCGGCCTGAACCTCCGGCGGCAGGATCGCCGAGGTGGTACCCTCCCCCGTCATCTGCGGGGTGGTACAGGCGGCGAGCAGGGCGAACAGGGCACAAGGAACCAAGCGGCGCAGCATCGCGAATCCTCTCTTTCGATAGGCGCGAAAGATGCGATGCCCGACCCGCCTTGGCAACGGCTAACCGGACGGCGGCGGCCAGAAACGCCCAACGCCAGGCTCAACCCAAATGCAAGAAAGGCTTGGTATTCTGGGTACCTCGGCCTATTTCCTTGGCCAGCACCGCCACTTGGGGCCCGACGCAAGCATGACCGGCCACGCCGCTGCCCGAAACGACCGAGAAGACGCCGCGCGTCGGCGGCTCGCCTGGG
>DAIQBR010000332.1:0-4566 GCA_036781105.1 Kiloniellaceae bacterium | reverse complement strand
CGGCGCCCCGGTGGGCTCGCGCCCGCTCTCGCGCAGCCTGGGCCTCGGCCTCTCGCCGGCGACCATCCGCAACGTCATGGCGGACCTCGAGGATCTCGGCCTGCTCTTCGCGCCGCACACCTCGGCCGGGCGGCTGCCGACCGACATGGGCCTGCGGCTCTTCGTCGACGGCCTCCTGGAGATCGGCAACCTGACCCAGGACGAGCGCGCCCACATCGAAAGCCAGGTGGCCGGCGACGGCCGCTCCCTGGCCGAGGTGCTGGAGGAGGCCTCGGAGACGATCTCCGGCCTGTCGCGCTGCGCCGGCCTGGTGGTGGCGCCCAAGCTGGGCGACCCGCTGAAACACATCGAGTTCGTCTCGCTCGGCCCGGGCCGCGCCCTGGTGGTGCTGATTTCGGTTTCCGGCGTGGTCGAGAACCGCATCATCGATGTGCCGGCCGGCCTGCCCGCTTCTTCCCTGGTCGAGGCCAGCAACTACCTCTCGGCGCGGCTTACCGGGCGCACCCTGGAAGAGGCGCACAGCGATATCCTGAAGGAACTGGAACAGCAGCGCGCCGAGCTCGACCAGCTCACCTCGCGGATCATCGAGCGCGGGCTCGCCAGCTGGGGCGGCAGTTCCGGCGGGCGCTCCGGCGCGCTCATCCTGCGCGGCCAGTCGCAGCTGCTGGAGGACGTGAACGCCCTTGAGGACCTGGAGCGCATCCGCCAGCTCTTCACCCTGCTCGAGACCAAGGACTCCCTCATCCGCCTGCTCGACCTGACCGGGTCGGCCGAGGGGGTGCAGATCTTCATCGGCGCCGAGAACGAGCTCTTCGGCCTGGCCGGCTGCTCGATGATCATTGCGCCTTACAGCAATTCCCAGCAAAAGGTCGTCGGCGCCATCGGCGTCATCGGACCGACCCGTATCGACTATGCCCGGATCATTCCGATGGTCGACTACACCGCCAAGGTGATCGGCCGTCTGGTCGGCTGAACCGCCGGTCCGGGCAGGCACGGGTCTGCGGGGAAACCCAGCAACGCAGAAAGACGTCAGTTTTTGGAAAGGAGTGGCCGTTCCGTGATGGCTGAGGACAAGAAGCAGGAACAGGCAGTGGAGCCAGAGGAAAACGATAGCGACTCGCCGGTCGATCTCAGCGACGAACCGCTGGTCGACCTGTCCGACGTCAGGCATGCCGGCAGGCTCTCGCCGGACGAGAATCCGGTCGCCCTGCTGGAGGCCGAGGCCGCCTCGCTGAAGGACCAGCTGCTGCGCGCCATGGCGGAGACCGAGAACGTACGCCGCCGCGCCCAGCGCGAGCGCGAAGATACCCTCAAGTACGCCGCGGTGCCGGTGATCAAGGATATCCTGGGTGTCGCCGACAACCTGCAGCGCGCGCTGGAAAGCGTGCCGGAAGACCTGGTCGCCGAAAACGAGCAGATGAAAAATCTGCGTCTCGGCGTCGAGATGACTCAGAAGGAGCTGCAGGCGGTCTTCGAGCGCCACGGCATCCGCACCATCAGTCCGCTGGGCGAGAAGCTCGACCCGCATCTGCACGAGGCGATGTACGAGGTCGACGACCCCTCCAAGCCCGCCGGCACCGTAGTGCAGGTGATCCAGTCCGGCTACCGCCTGCACGACCGCCTGCTGCGCCCGGCCCGGGTCGGCATCTCCAAGGGCGGCGCCAAGGCCGGCGCGCCCCAGGCTGCGGACCCGGCCGCCGAAGGCGAAGGCGCCAAGCCCGGCGATACGGTCGATACCCAGGCTTAGAACGAGGCAGTTCGACCTTGTGCTTCGAGACGCCCCTATCGGGACTCCTCAGCATGAGGTCGAATTTTTAGCTTAAGCCTCATCCTGAGGAGGGCCGCCAGGCCCGTCTCGAAGGACGGGGCGTGGTGCCGCTGGCCCAACCCCGACCCTAAGCCCCCTCTTCAACAGGCCGCGTCACCCGGCGCAGGGTCACGTTGATGCGGCCGCCTTCAGGCCAGCCGGCGGCGGGCAGCAGGCGGCTGGAGCCGCCGAGCAGGCGGTCGATGCCGTGGTAGGCCTGCCGCGCCGCCCCGGCCAGCACCACGACGTCGCCGGAATGCAGCTTCAGCGAGGAGGTCGGCCCGCGCCTTTCCGGCCCACCGATGCGGAACACCGCGGAATCCCCCAGCGACAGCGACACCACCGGCGCCGCGAAGGTTTCCTCGTCGGCGTCGCGGTGCAGGCCCATGCGGGCCTCGGGGCCGTAGTAGTTCACCAGGCAGCACTCGGGATCGCCCGGATAGCCGTCGGCCAGCTCGCGCCACAGCGCCAGCAGGGACCGGGGGATCGGCGGCCAGGGCCGGCCGGTCTCGGGGTGGCGGGCGACGTAGCGGTAGCCGCCGCGGTCGGCGACCCAGCCGTGGCTGCCGGCGTTGGTCATGCGCACCGAAAACGGCCGCCCGCTGTTCGGCATGGTGGGGCGGTACAGCGGCGCCGCGGCGACCAGCGCGCGCAGGTCGCGCAGCAGCTCGGCCTGGGCCCCGGGGCCGAGGTGTCCGGGCAGGTAGCGGAAGCCCTCGGGGGTCTTGGCGGGGCCCGCGGCCATGCTCAGTCCTCCCGCTCCTTGTGCTTGAAGTGCTTGCCGCCGGGCCCGGTCCGCCGCGCGGCGCGCCGGCCGACCCGCGCGGAGGCGCGCTTGCCAAGGATCCGGAACACCCAGTAGAGGAGGCCGCAGACCACGGCCAGGCCGAGCCCGGCATCGGCCAGGGCGGGGCTGCCGAAAAGGGGCTCCCCGGCCAGGGTCAGCAGGGCACCGGCCAGCACGCTGGCGATGAGGATCGCCAGGATGGCGCGGTAGATCGGCTCCTGCCGGGGATCGCTTGGTTGCTGTGGGTCGCTCATGTTCCTGCCCGATGGTCCATCCGGGGGTTCCGCTTTCGTTTCCTCGCCGGCCCGCCGGGATCAGCCTGCCGGGCGGCGTTTTGGCCGTCAAAACCGGGCGTTACGGCCCGGAAACCCCGCGCTTTGCGACTTGCAGCGGGCGTTCTGCTGCTTATATAAGGCCGGAACCCACGGTCATGAACTCTCATCGGCGGGGATCCGCCGGGCGGCGCTGTGGACCAGGCCGTCCAAGGGGTCTGCTGAACGAAGTGAGGAGCAGCAATGAGTAAGGTAATCGGTATCGACCTCGGCACGACGAACTCCTGTGTCGCCGTGATGGACGGCAAGGATGCGAAGGTCATCGAAAATGCCGAGGGCGCCCGGACGACGCCCTCGATGGTCGCCTTCACGGATTCCGACGAACGCCTCGTCGGCCAGCCGGCCAAGCGCCAGGCGGTGACCAATCCGGAGAACACCCTCTTCGCCATCAAGCGCCTGATCGGGCGCCGCTTCGACGACCCCATGACCAAGAAGGACATGGGCCTGGTGTCGTACAAGATCGTCAACCACGACAGCGACGCCTGGGTCGAAGCCCAGGGCAAGGACTACAGCCCGAGCCAGATTTCCGCCTTTATCCTGCAGAAGATGAAGGAAACCGCCGAGAGCTTCCTCGGCGAGACGGTCACCGAGGCGGTGATCACCGTGCCCGCCTACTTCAACGATTCCCAGCGCCAGGCCACCAAGGACGCCGGCAAGATCGCCGGCCTCGAGGTGCTGCGCATCATCAACGAGCCGACTGCGGCCGCGCTGGCCTACGGCCTCGATAAGAAGCAGACCGGCACCATCGTGGTCTACGACCTGGGTGGCGGCACCTTCGACGTCTCGGTGCTGGAGATCGGCGACGGCGTCTTCGAGGTGAAGGCGACCAACGGCGATACCTTCCTGGGCGGCGAGGACTTCGACGCCCGCATCATCGACTACCTGGCCGACCAGTTCAAAAACGAGCAGGGCATCGACCTGCGCAAGGACAAGCTGGCCCTGCAGCGGCTGAAGGAAGAGGCGGAGAAGGCGAAGATCGCGCTGTCGTCTTCCTCGCAGACCGAGATCAACCTGCCCTTCATCACCGCCGACGCCTCCGGGCCGAAGCACCTCAACATCAAGCTGACCCGCGCCAAGCTGGAAGCCCTGGTCGACGACCTCATCGCGCGCACCATGGGCCCGGTGAAGTCGGCGCTGAAGGATGCCGGCGTCTCGCCGGGCGAGATCCACGACATCATCATGGTCGGCGGCATGACCCGCATGCCCAAGGTCTACGAGACCGTGAAGGCCCACTTCGGCAAGGAGCCGCACCGCGGCGTGAACCCCGACGAGGTGGTGGCCATCGGCGCGGCGATCCAGGGCGGCGTGCTGAAGGGCGACGTGAAGGACGTGCTGCTGCTCGACGTCACGCCGCTGTCGCTCGGCATCGAGACCCTGGGCGGCGTCATGACCAAGCTGATCGACCGCAACACCACGATCCCGACGAAGAAGAGCCAGACCTTCTCCACCGCCGAGGACAACCAGCAGGCGGTGACCATCCGCGTGTTCCAGGGCGAGCGCGAGATGGCGGCCGACAACAAGCTGCTGGGACAGTTCGACCTGGTCGGCATTCCCTCGGCGCCGCGCGGCGTGCCGCAGATCGAGGTCACCTTCGACATCGACGCCAACGGCATCGTCAATGTCGGCGCCAAGGACAACGC
>DAIQBR010000331.1:4306-4567 GCA_036781105.1 Kiloniellaceae bacterium | reverse complement strand
GGGCAGCGCGACGGACGACCGCCCGCTGCATGACCTCACCAAGGCGCCGGGCGCCAAGGAGACCGCGGAAGAGATCGCCAGGCCGGGCAAGCCCAACGCCATTGCCAAGCTGGCCAAGCGCAAGCTGTCCGGCGCCGACACCGAGCTGATGCGGGCCCTCCAGGCGATTCGCTAAGTCTCCGGAACAGGATTTTTCATGCGGTTTCGTCTTCTGCCACTGTTCATCGTGGTGGCCCTGCTCGCCACCTGCGTGAAGCTTGC
>DAIQBR010000331.1:0-4236 GCA_036781105.1 Kiloniellaceae bacterium | reverse complement strand
TTGCCGCCGGTGATCCGCCGCTGCCCGAACTGGGGGCCACCCTGAGTCTCGACCTGGGTGCGCCGCTGGAAACCGCGGCGGGCGAGGCCGAGGAAACTGAAGAGCCGATGACGGGGCAGGCCCCGGAGGACGCGGCCGAGGGCGAGCCTGCGACGGGGCCGATCCCCGAAAGCCAGTTCACCGATCTGCCCACCGACATCTTCAACATGACGGACGCGGAGATCGAGCTGCTGCAGGCGCTCTCCCAGCGCCGCGAGGAGCTCGAGCAGCGCGCCCGCGAGATCGACGAGCGGGAGGTCTTGCTGAAGGCCGCCGAGCAACGCATCGACCAGAAAATCACCGAACTCGAGCGGCTTCAGGCCTCGATCGAAGATCTCCTGGTGAAGCACGACGAGCAGGACGAGGCCCAGATGCAGAGCCTCGTCAAGATTTACGAAAGCATGAAGCCCAAGGATGCGGCGCGGATTTTCGAAGAACTGGACATGGAAGTGCTGCTCGAAGTGGTCGAACGCATGAAAGAGCGCAAGACGGCGCCGATCCTGGCCCAGATGAACCCGGAGCGGGCCAAAGCGGTCACGCTGGAGCTGGCCCAGCGTCGCGATCTGCCAATTCCCCGCCAATAGCGCCTAAAGATACGGATTTCTTGACCTTTTTACCGAGTGTTAACGCCAATTGGCTAGCTTTTCGGTGAATTCACACGCGTCGCTAGTTGACTAGTTTAGATACGGGAGTTTGAGAGATGTCGTCAGTCGACATGGGCATGCAGATCCTCATCGTGGATGATTACAAGACCATGCTGAGGATCATTCGCAACCTGCTGAAGCAGCTTGGTTTCAATAACGTAGACGAAGCGACCGACGGCAGTGCCGCGCTGCAGAAGCTGCGCGACAAAGAGTACCATCTGGTCATTTCCGACTGGAACATGGAGCCGATGAGCGGCATGCAGCTGCTCACCGAGGTGCGCGCAGACACCAAGCTGAAGGACCTGCCCTTCATCATGATCACGGCCGAGAGCAAGACCGAGAACGTGATCGCGGCCAAGGAAGCCGGTGTCAGCAACTACATCGTCAAGCCGTTCAATGCTGCGACTTTGAAGACCAAGCTCGCCGCCGTGCTCGGCAACTTCTGAGCCCAGACCGCGAAACTCCCGTACATGGGCAAGGAGACGTGTCATGGTTGTCCCGGCAGTCAAAGAAAAGATCGCAGAGCAGCTCGAAGCGCTACAGAAGACTGAAGGGTCAATCAACCCAGATCAGTTGATCGGGATCGTCGAAGCTATCATCGACAGCATCGAGGGCGACCTGACCGCTGTCGGCCTCAAGGTCTATGCCGATATCGAGGCCCTGGCGCGCTACATCGATACGGCGCGTTCCGAGATTTCCGACCTGCGCCCGGACGACATCAACTCCGAACATCTGCCGGCGGCGACCGACGAGCTGACCGCGATCGTCGGATCGACGGAGCAGGCGACCCACACCATTTTCGAAGCCGTCGAGAAAATCGAAGGACTCGCCGAGAAGATGGATCCGGAGATCGCCGAACAGGTCTCTACTGCCGTCACCTCGATCTACGAGGCCTGCGGCTTCCAGGACATCACCGGCCAGCGCATCACCAAGGTGGTGACCGCGCTGCAGAAGGTTGAGGCCAAGGTCGAAGCCCTGCTGAATGCCTTCGGCGACGACCTCAAGCGCGATGGCGCGCCCAAGGCGCCGGAGAAGAAGACCAAGACGCCGAGCGGTGCCGACGCCCGCCCGGACGAGGATCTGCTGAACGGTCCGCAGCTGCCCGAGAACGCCATCAGCCAGGACGACATCGACGCCCTCTTCGGGTGAGGCGGACATGGCTGGCGTCGCAGGGCAACCCGGCCTCCCGCAATCCGGACCCCGGCAATACAAGCGGGGGCAGAGCAACAGCCACATCGTCGCCCTGCTCAGCCTGAAGATCCTGCTTCTGGCCTTCTTCATTCTGCTGAACGCCCTCTCCAGCTTCGAGGAGGAGCGCCGCGACGCGGTTGTGGAGAGCGTGCGCGAGGCCTTCCAGGGCCTGGTGCCCGCCGAGTACAGCGCCTCCTCCACGCCGGCGGGAGCCGGTGTGCTCGAGGGCGCCGAGGATGCCTACGCAGCCCTGAAGCAGCTGTTCAGCACCAACCTCGATCTGATTGAGGACCGCAACGCCAGCGGCGCTCTCACGCTGCAGGTCGACCTTGCGGTCACCGATCTTTTCACCGAGCAGGGCGTCGCGCTCAGGCCCGACGGCGCCGAGATCCTTCGGATCGTTGCCGGAGTCCTCGGCGAGCAGCGTCTCGCCGGCATGGGATACCAGATCGACATTCTCTATGGTCTCGACGGCAGTGACGGCGGCAGCGGCGAGGCCGTGTTGCGTGCCGGTGCCCTGGCCCGCGGGCTGGAGCGCCTCGGCCTCGCGCCGGAGCATCTCTCCGCCGGTCTCATGCCCGGCCTGAGCGACCGCGTGCGCCTGCACTTCACCATCGAGACCGAGCCGGCGGCAGCGGCCGCCACCGAAAGCAAGCAGCCATGAAGCGGGGTGCCAAATACGCCGCTGCCCTGCAAGCAGCGGCCAAGAGCGCAGCAAGCGGTGAAGCCTCGGGTGGTGCCGGCTGGCAACGGCTTTCCGCGTCGCTGGTGGTCTATCGCGGCCGGCGGCAGGACAACAGCCAGGCCTGGATGCTGACCTTCACCGACCTCACGGCGCTGATGCTCACCTTCTTTGTACTGCTGTTCTCGATGTCGGCCATCAAGGACTCCGACTGGCAGAACCTGGTCGACTCCCTGTCGCCCCAACTGGACCGTGTCCAGCAGGTCACGATTGCCCTGCCGCAGCACGAAAAGTCGGCGGAGGAGGTGGAGCGCACGCCGGGCAGCGACCTCGACTACCTGACGGCGGTGCTGAAGGAGCAGATGGCGGCCAACCCGGAACTCGCCGAGGTCCGGGTGGCGCACGAGGGCGCGCGCCTGGTGATCTCCGTGCCGGGCGACCTGCTTTTCGCACCCGGCTCGACCGAGCTCGGCGAGGCCGGCGGCAAGGCGGCCTTCACCCTGGCCGGCGTGCTGCGCAGTCTGCGCAACGTCATAGAGATCGCGGGTCACGCGGACCCGACCCCGCCGGGTCGGGGAAGCTATCCGAGCAACTGGGAGCTTTCCCTGGCGCGTGCCGCTGTGATGTCCGACATGCTGAAGGGCGTCGGCTATCGCGGCGATATCCTGGTCCGCGGCTACGGACATGCGCGCTATGCGGAGATCGATTCGGCGCTCGACGGCGCCGAGCGGATGGCGCGGGCGCGCCGCGTCGACATCATCGTGCACGCCTACGCGTCGGAGGCACGCTGATGCGCAGTCTTCTGGTCGCCCTGGCCATGGTTCTGCTGGCGGCCTCACCGCTCAGAGCGGCCGATGCGGTGCCGGTGCGCGCCGGCCTTCACACGGACTATGGCCGTATCGTCTTCGACTGGCCGCGCGAGGTCGGCTACGAGGCGCGTATCGAGGACGGCCGCCTGGTGGTGAGCTTCGCCGAGGCGGCCAGCTTCGACGGGCCGCTGCTGCGCGACGGCCTGGAGGGCTACGCCGCCGCGCCGGCACTGTCCGAGGACGGGCGCAGTCTCTCCCTGCCGCTCAGCGGCGACTACGAACTGCAGCACTTCCGTGTCGGGACCAAGGTCGTGCTGGACTTGCGCAGGGCGGCCAAGGCCGAAGCGGCAGTGGCCGAAGAAGCGGCGCCCGAGGCGGCGCCCGAGGCGGCTTCCGGGACGTCGCCGGCGGCGGAGCTGGCCCCAAATGCGGACTTGGCCCCAAATGCGAACTTGGCCAAAGTGCGCGTGCGTGGCGGGCGCCATGAGGACTTCAGCCGCCTGGTGTTCGACTGGCAGCAGCCGGTGGGCGAGGTGCTGGAAGAGGCGCCGGGCCGCGCGCGCATCGTCTTCGACCGCCCGGCCGATTTCGACCTCTCGCAGGTGAACACCGCGCGCCTGCCGCAGATCAACGGGCTTACTGCCGAGCGCGATGGCGTGGCCTTCGACGTGCCGGAAGGCAGCCGCCTGCGTGTCGACCGCAGCGGCACCAAGGTGGTGCTCGACGTCATGGCGCCCGAGGCCGCAAAGACCGCCGCTAAGGCCGCGGAAGAAATGCAGGCGGAGCCGGCCGTCGCGGCGACAGCGCCGGCGGCAGAGCCAGAGCCAGAGCCCGACGTGGAAGCGGCAGCGGTGCAGACTCCGGAACCCGC
>DAIQBR010000330.1:2190-4579 GCA_036781105.1 Kiloniellaceae bacterium | reverse complement strand
GGCGGCGTTTCCGCCACCACGGCTTCCAAGCCCGCGCCCGCCAACATCGTCGCCGGCAGCCACGACCCGCTGCTCGACTGGGCGATCCGCGAGTCCGGCTCCGGACTTGCCACCTTCTTCGACGGCAGCCTCGACGGCCTCGCGCGCATGACCCGCGGCGAGGCGGCCATCGCCGGCCTGCACGTCTTCGAGCCCGAAGGCGGCGACTGGAACCGCGACCACGTGCGCGCGGCGCTCGCTGGCGCGCCGGTCGTCCTGGTCGAATGGGCGCGGCGCCAGCAGGGCCTGTTGCTGGCCGACGGCCTCGCCGGCAAGGTGAAAGGCCTCGCCGACCTCGCCGGCCGCCGCATCGCGCGGCGCCAGCCCTCCGCCGGTGCCGGCCTGCTGCTCGATCACCTGCTGGCCGAGGCGGGCCTGACCCGGAAGGTCGACTTCGTGAAGGATCTCGCGCGCACCGAAACCGAGGCGGCGGCCGCTGTCGCCTCAGGGCAGGCCGAGGCGGCGCCCGGCCTCGCCGCTATGGCGCAGCAGTTCGGTCTTGGATTTTTGCCCACGGTGGTCGAGCGCTTCGATCTCGTGGTCGACCGCCACGCCTGGTTCGAGCCGCCGTTCCAGCGCCTGCTGGCTTTCTGCGCCACGCCGGCCTTCGCCGCCAAGGCCGAAGAACTCGGCGGCTACGACCTCGCCGGTCACGGCAGGGTCGTGTGGAACGCGCCCTGACCACCATGTCACACGGCGAAGGCTCCGCGGCGGCGCGGTGGGACAGGCGCTACAGCGCGGCGGCGCAGCCGCCTTTCGGCGAGGCGCCCAACGACTACCTGCGCAGGGTCTGCGCGAGACCGGAGTTCGCGGCGCAGACGGCGCTGTCGCTGGCCGACGGCGACGGGCGCAACGGCTGCTGGCTGGCGGAACAGGGGCTCGCGGTGACGGCGGTCGACGTCTCCGCCGTGGCGACGGAGCGCGCGCTGGCTCTCGACAGTCGTCGTGGCGTCGCGGTCGAACGCGTGACGGCGGACCTCGCGGACTGGACGCCGCAAGCGAGCCGCGCCTGGGACCTCGTCGCTATCATCTATCTGCAGGGCACCGGGGCGCTGCGGCGCCGCGTGCTGGATATCGCCGTCGCCGCCCTCGCGCCTGGCGGCTGGCTGGTGGTCGAAGGGTTTTCCAAGGCCCAGGCGATGCGGCCCGACATGGGCCCGGACGACCCGGACCGGCTCTACGATCTCGAAGAGCTCACTGCGGCGGCGCAGGGGCTCGAGGTCGTCGAGGCCTGGGCCGGGTGCCTGCGCCTCGACGAGGGCACCCGCCATCAGGGTGAGGCGGAGGTCGTGCGCTTCGCCGCGCGGCGGCCTTTATAACTTTCTCATCTCATCGCGACACCGAACAGCGTTGCCTCAGCTCGTGCGGGCGTTGGGGAAGAACAGCTGCTCGCCGTTTTTCTTGTAGTCGGCGATGGCGTCCTGGCCCTCGTCGGACAGCACCCAGTCGATGAAGGTCTGGCCCAGTTCCGCCTTCACGTCGGGGCACTTCTCCGGATTGACCAGGATGATGCCGTACTGGTTGAACATGCGCTCGTCGCCTTCGACGGCGACCTTGAAGTCGCCTTTGTTGCCGAAGGCGATCCAGGTCGCGCGGTCGGTCATGGCGTAGGCGTCCATGCCGACGGCGGTGTTCAGCGTGGCGCCCATGCCGGAGCCGGTTTCGCGGTACCAGCTGCCGCTGTCTTCCTTGGGATCGATGCCGGCGGCCTTCCACAGCCGCAGCTCGGCCTTGTGGGTGCCGGAATCGTCGCCGCGCGAGGCGAAGGCCGCTTTGGCCGCTTTTATCTTGGACAGCGACTCGCCGACGTTTTTGCTGCCCGCCACGCCGGCCGGGTCGCTGGACGGGCCGACGATGACGAAGTCGTTGTACATCACGTCGGCGCGGCTGAGGCCGTAGCCCTCGGCGACGAATTTCTCTTCCGACGGCTTGGCGTGCACGAACAGCACGTCGCCGTCGCAGTTCTGGGCGTTCTTGATCGCCTGGCCGGTGCCGACGGCGACCACGCGCACCTCGATGCCGGTCTTCTCGCTGAAGATCGGCAGCAGGTAGTCGTAGAGGCCGGAGTTCTGCGTCGAGGTCGTCGACTGCACGACGATGAACTTGTCCTCGGCAGCGGCCGGCGTGCCGAAGGCCAGGCCGGCGGCGGTCGCCGCGGCGGCCAGCATGAGAAATGAACGGCTGAACATAAGCGCCTCCTTTTTTGTTCGCTGTCTTGTGCATCACAGCAGCAGCCGGCCTTCCAGGTAGGCCTGGGCCGCTGCCGAATCGGGCTTGTTGAAGAAGACATCGGCGGCGCTGGCTTCGGTCAGCCGGCCCCGGTGCAGGAACAGGACGTTCAGCGCGGCGA
>DAIQBR010000330.1:0-2180 GCA_036781105.1 Kiloniellaceae bacterium | reverse complement strand
CGTCGGCGAGGCGCTGCGCCTGGCCGCGGTCGTGGGTCACCAGTAGGATCTTCACGCCGGCGGCGGCCGCCTGGCCGATCAGCGCCTCGATGGCCGCGGTCGCCTGCGGGTCGAGGCTGGCGGTCGGCTCGTCGAGCAGCAGCAGTTCCGGCTTCGCCGCCAGCGCGCGCACCACGGAGAGGCGCTGCTGCTCGCCGCCGGACAGCACGCGGGCCGGGCGCTCGGCGATGTCCTGCAGCTGGCCGAGCTCCAGCAGTTCCTCGATGCGCCGGGCGCGTTCGCGCCGCGGCACGCCATAGGTCTTGAGCGCGTGGTGCAGGTTGGCCTCGACCGAGCGGCGCAGCACCACCGGGCGCTGGAACACCACGGCGATGCGCTTCAGCACCGCCTCCCCGGCGGCGCGGCCGCCGTAGCTGATGCGCCCGCCGCTGGGCTGCAGCAGCCCGGCGATGAGGCGCAGCAGCAGGCTCTTCCCGGCGCCGTTGGGGCCCATCACCACGCTGCGGCTGCCCGCGGCGAGCTGCAGCGTGATGCCGTCGATCAGCGTCTTGCCGCCAACGGAAAAGCGCAGGTCCTCCAGCCTCAGCGGCCAGATGCCGGAGCCCTGCGCCACCGCCGGGCTGTACGGCGCGTTGTGGCGCAGCGCCGCTTTGCTCACGCCGTCATGCATAGGCCATGCGTGCCGCGCTGCTGCGCAGTCCCATGACCAGGCCGTTCACCAGCACCGAAAGGCCGACCAGGATGATGCCGAGCCCCAGCGCCAGCGAGAGGTTCCCCTTAGAGGTCTCCAGCGCGATGGTGGTGGTCATCACCCGGGTCACGTGGTTGATGTTGCCGCCGACGATGATGACCGCGCCGACCTCGGCGAGGGCGCGGCCCAGGCCGGCCAGCGCGGCGGTCAGCAGCGAATAGCGCGCGTCCCACAGCAGGGTGGCGACCTTGCCGAGCGGCCGCGCGCCCATGGAACGCAGCAACTCGTCGTACTCGCCGTGCAGGTCCTCGATTACCTGGCGCGTCAGCGCCGCGATGATCGGCGTCACCAGGATGGTCTGAGCGATGATCATCGCCGTCGGGGTGTAGAGCAGCTTCAGCACGCCCAAGGGCCCGGCGCTGGACAGCACCAGGTAGACGCCCAGGCCGACCACCACCGGCGGCAGGCCCATCAGCGCATTGACGAGCGTCATCGCCGCCAGGCGCCCCGGAAAGCGTCCGACCGCCAGTACCGCGCCCAGCGGCAGGCCGATGGCGCAGGCCAGGATGACCGCCGAGAAAGTCACCCGCAGCGACAGCCCGATGATCTCCATCAGGTCGGCGTCGCCCGACAGAATGAGGGCGAAGGCCTCGCTGAAGGCCGCCCCGAAGTCCTGCATCTTTGGTCCTCTGCTCTCCGCCGCGAGTTCCGTGATTTATGATGTTTATTGTTGAATTTTCCGTATCGGCGGAAAGAAAGCATACAAATCGGCAAGCTGCGGAATAAGGGATTTCACCCCCTTTCCGGGGCCGGAAGCGGACTGAGATGCGGACCGGAGCGGGGCTTGCCCTGTCCGGCTGGCGGACAATACTCCTTGGGACACCGCAGGCGGGGCACAAGGCCCGCCGGCGGCATCTGGAGAGTTCAGCGGGGACCGGTTTTGAAAATCGAACAGACTCAGCAGGCCGTTTACGAGCTGCTGACCAGTGAAGACGACGGCAGGGTCTGTCGCGACATCCCGGAAGAGGCCTGCGACGAGCAGCCGCAAAGCTTTCTCAAGCATGTGGTGAGCCTGGCGGCGACCAAGACCGGTGACGGTCTCGTCGATCCCAAGCTGGTGCTGTCCTGGCTGCTGGGCGCGCTCGGCGCGCCGGCCTGGATGGTCGGACTGCTGGTGCCGCTGCGCGAGGCCGGCGCCCTGCTGCCGCAGCTCTTCATCGCCGCGCGTATCCGTGCGCTGCCGCGGCGCAAGTGGGTCTGGGCCGGCGGCAGCCTGGTCCAGGGCCTCGCCGTGGCGGGCATGGCCGCGGCGGCGCTGACGCTGCAGGGCGCCGCGGCCGGCGGCGTCATTGTCGCCCTGGTTGCCGTCATGGCCGGCGCCCGTGCCGCCTGCTCGGTCAGCTACAAAGACGTGCTCGGCAAGACCGTCTCCAAGGCGACGCGCGGCACCGCGACCGGCACCGCCGGCAGCCTCGCCGCCGCCCTGGTG
>DAIQBR010000329.1:3551-4646 GCA_036781105.1 Kiloniellaceae bacterium | reverse complement strand
CAGGCCGCGCGCGCGCCGGAAAAGGCTGAAACACCTCAGATTTCGGCGGTTCAGCGCCAGCGGCTGGAGAAATCCGTTCAGGATCAGATCAAGCGCTGCTGGAGCCTGGATCCCGGCGCCCGGCGGGCGGAAGACCTTATTGTCGAGGTGACGGTGAACCTTGCGCCCGATGGCCGCGTTATCGGACAGCCCCGGGTGGTCGATGCCTCGCGGATGAACCGTGACGCCTATTTCCGCAGCGCGGCGGAGAACGCCGTGCGGGCGATCCTCAAGTGCAGCCCGCTGGATCTGCCGGTCGCCCAATATACCGAATGGAAGTCGATGAACCTGACCTTCAACCCGAGAGAGATGTTTGGATCATGATGTCGATGCAACGCACCGAATCCCGTCCGACCGGGCCCTTTCCGCTCACCGCCGCGCGCCTGGCCAGATGGCTCGCCCTGGCGGTTCTCGCGCCGGTGATCGCGCTGGTCGCACCCGCGCCGGCACGCGCCCAGCTGAACGTCGACATCACCGAAGCCATCGTCAAGCCGCTGCCGATCGCGCTGCCGGACCTCTACGGCGAGGTTTCCGACGAGCAGAAGCTGGGCGCCGACATCATGTCCGTGGTGGCTGCCGACCTGGAGCGCAGCGGCCTGTTCCGCCCGGTCGACAAGCGCGCCTTCATCCAGGACGGCGCCAGCCTGCGGCTCGGCCCGCGCTTCGGCGACTGGCGGCTGATCAATGCCGAAGCGCTGGTCAGCGGCAACGTGGCGCTGCAGGCCGACGGCCGCATGCAGGTGCAGTACCGCCTGTGGGACGTCTACGGCGAAGCCCAGATGAAGGGCACCCAGCTGACCTCCTCGCCGGCCAACTGGCGCTCCATCGCGCACCGCATGTCCGACGAGATCTACGAGCGCCTCACCGGCGAAGAAGGCTACTTCAATACTCAAATCGTCTATATCGCCGAGCAGGGGCCGCAGAACCGGCGCATCAAGCGGCTGGCCATCATGGACCAGGACGGCGAGAACCATCGCTTCCTGACCAGCGGCAACGAGCTGGTGCTGACCCCGCGCTTCTCGCCCTCCTCGCGCGAGATCACCTACATGGCCTATC
>DAIQBR010000329.1:0-3524 GCA_036781105.1 Kiloniellaceae bacterium | reverse complement strand
GGGTCTACCTCTTCAACCTCAATACCGGCCAGCAGGAGGTCCTCGGCGACTTCCCGGGCATGACCTTCGCACCGCGCTTCTCCAGCGACGGCAACGAGGTCATCCTCTCCATGGCCAAGGACGGCAACTCCGAGATCTTCCCCCTGGATCTCAGGACCCGCCGGCAGACCCGGCTGACCAACCACCCGGCGATCGACACCTCGCCGTCGTTTTCGCCCGATTCGCGCGAAATTACATTCAATTCCGACCGAGGCGGCTCCCCTCAGATTTACGTCATGAATCGAGATGGAAGTAACGTGCGCCGCATCAGTCGTGGGCAGGGATACTACTACACCCCGGTATGGTCCCCGCGTGGCGATCTCATCGCTTTCACGCGCCAGCATGCCGGGGAGTTCTACATCGGCGTGATGCGCCCGGATGGTTCGGGCGAACGCATGTTAGTGAGGGATTACAATGTCGAAGCCCCGACCTGGGCGCCCAATGGGCGGGTCCTCAGTTACTTCCGGACCTCGCGTGCCGACTCAAGGGGCCAGATTACTAGCAAGATCTTTACGATTGACCTCACAGGGTTCAATGAACGCGAGCTTGTGACGCCTCTGGACGGCTCAGATCCGGCTTGGTCCCCCTTGATTCAGTAGGGGGCCGCCGGTATAGTCCGTTAACCATTTTCGGCGTTTAGTTGCCGACGTTGGGGGGCCATATCAAGCAGGTTCGATCTGTTAAGTCACCGGTGACAGATCGGCCTCAATCCAGAAAATCCGGGGATGTGTTTGAGAGGGCAGAATATGCGCTTTTCCCTTGTTACAACTTTCGCTGCGGCCCTGTTGCTCGCTGCGTGCTCGACGCCTGAGGATACCTCCTCCCAGACGAGCGGCAGCGGCTCCAGCGGTACGGGAACAACGTCGTCGACGACGAATGGTGCTACGACTCAGAGCACCATTCCGGGCCCCGCAGCGGGCTCCCAGGAGGAACTGACCGTCGAGGTCGGTGACCGGGTGTTCTTCGACTTCGACCAGTACAACATCCGCGCCGACCAGCGTGGCACGGTCGAGGCTCTTGCGGCTTGGCTCGATACCAATCCGTCGGTGACCCTGACCATCGAAGGCCATTGCGACGAGCGCGGCACGCGCGAGTACAACCTGGCGCTCGGTGAGCGTCGCGCCAACTCGGTCCGCGACTACCTCGTGGCTCTGGGCATCAATCCGGCCCGCCTCAGCACCGTCAGCTACGGTGAGGAGCGGCCGGCCGTGCTCGGCTCCAACGAGAGCTCCTGGGCGCAGAACCGCCGCGGCGTCTTCGCCGTAAACTAAGGCGCCATCAGCGCTTTAGCTGCGTAGAGACAACCCCGCCCGGCCGCGTGCTAGCCGCACAAGCCGGGCGGGGTTTTCGCGTTTGCGCGCGGTTTTCCTGATCTCTGATGCACCCTCCTGGGGCGTCGCCTCCTGGAAACCGCGGGCGAACTGCGCCATAAAGATGACAACTTGCCCGGCCAGATAAGGACGGGTCCTGCCAATGACGGCGGTTCCGGTGCTCCGGAATGAACGATGAAGCGGAGGAAAGAGCGATGACCAGCGAGGTCCGCAGCTTGCCCCTCGATGTTTTCCGGCGCGGCGCCCCAATCAAGGTGCTGTCGGCCGTACTGCTGATGACGCTGAGCCTCGTCGCGCAGCCGGCCTTCGTGCAGCCGGTTCAGGCGCAGAGCGTCGAAGACCAGCTGCAGCGCATGCAGCGGGAGCTTTCGGACCTCCAGCGGCAGGTCTACACCAACGGCACCCCGCCGGCCGCCGCGTCGGGCGGGGGCGGTGTCGCGCCGACCCAGGCCGCCCGCATCCAACTGCAACTCGACCAGTTCGAGGCCCAGCTGACTCAGTTGACCGGCCGGATCGAGGACATGAACTTCCGCATTCAGAGCGTCACCGACCGACTCGACAAGCTGGTGGCCGACGTCGACCTGCGCCTGCGCAATCTGGAGCAGGGCGGCCTGCCGCCCGTCGGAGCGGCGGGCGATGGGCCGATGATGGCCGATGACGGCGGCCAGATGGCGGCGCCGCCCGCAACCTCTCAGGCGGCGCCCTCCGGCGCCCCGCAGCCGGGCACCCTCGGCTCGATCAGCGAGAGCGATCTCAGCAGTTTCCAGCAGCAGGGCGCCTCGAATACCGCAGTGGCCCCCGCGCAACCGTCTGGCGCCCAGCAGTCCGCCGCCCTGCCGGCGGCGACCGCAGCGCTGCCCGGCGGCACGCCGCAGGAGCAGTACGACTACGCCTTCGGGCTGCTGCGCCAGGCCAACTATGCCGGCGCCGAGCAGGCTTTCTCCGCCTTCCTCGCCGAGCACCCGCAAAACCCCCTGGCCGGCAATGCCAAGTACTGGCTGGGTGAGACCTTCTATGTGCGCGGCAACTACCAGCAGGCGGCGGTGACCTTCGCCGAGGGCTTCGAGACCTACCCCAACAATTCCAAGGCGCCCGACAACCTGTTGAAGTTGGGCATGTCGCTGGCGTCGTTGGGCTCCACCAAGGACGCCTGCGGCACTTTCTCGGTGCTGCTCGACCGCTATGCCGATGCGCCGGCAACCATCCTGTCGCGCGCCCAGCGGGAATCGCAGCGTCTCGGCTGCCAGTAGCGCAGTGGCGGAACGAGGCCGGAGATGGTCAGCATGACGCCGCAATCCGGTGACTGCCCCATCACCGCGGAGGACTTCGCCGCCCGCATGGCGGCGCTCGGTCCCTTCGAGCCGCGCCCTCATGTGGCGGCCGCCGTCTCCGGCGGGCCCGACAGCCTGGCGCTGGCCGTGCTGCTGCAGGACTGGCTGGCGCCGCGCGGCGGACGGCTGACCGCGCTCACCGTCGACCATGGCCTGCGCGAGGGCTCCGCCGCCGAGGCGGCCGGGGTCGGGAGCGAGATGAGCCGCCTTGGTGCCGGCCACAGGGTTCTGCGCTGGGAAGGGCCGAAGTCGCCCAGGACTCCCGGCGCTTCGCGCCAGGCGGCGGCCCGCGCGGCCCGCTACCGCCTGCTGCTGGAGGCCTGCGAGGCCGAAGGGATCTTCCATCTGGCGCTGGCGCACCACCTGGAGGACCAGGCCGAAACCTTTCTGCTGCGGCTCGGCCGTGGCAGCGGTCTCGACGGCCTCGCTGCCATGGCGCCGGTCAGCGAAACCAACGGCCTACGCCTGTTGCGGCCCCTGCTGGATCTGCCGAAAGCCCGCCTTCAGGCCACCCTGGAGGCCCGGCACCTGGCCTGGGTCGAGGATCCGAGCAACGACGACCGCGCCTTCGCCCGCGTCCGCCTGCGCCGGCTGCTGCCGGAATTGGCCGGCGAGGGCATGACGCCGGCCCGCCTGGGCTCTGCGAGCCACAACCTCGGCCGCGCCCGTGCGGCGCTGGAGAGCGACGTCGCCGCCGTGCTGGCGCGCGCCGTACGGCCGGACCCGGCCGGCTTCCTGGACCTCGATCCGGCGCTGCTGGCCGGCGCCAGCCAGGAGGTTTCCCTGCGCGCCCTGGCCCGTTGCCTCATCGCGGTGGGCGGCC
>DAIQBR010000328.1:3544-4658 GCA_036781105.1 Kiloniellaceae bacterium | reverse complement strand
CCCGTCTCGGCCTGCCGGGCATTCCCAAGCTGGCCGAGGTCATGATGATCGAGCGCGACCTGCGCCTCGTCGAGATGACCGGCGGGCGCTACCACGTCGCCCACGTCTCCACAGCCGAGAGCGTCGAGGCGGTGCGCCGCGCCAAGGCGCGCGGCCTGGACGTCACCTGCGACACCGCCCCGCACTACTTCGCGCTCAATGAGATCGCCGTCGGCGACTACCGCACCTTCGCCAAGGTCTCGCCGCCGCTGCGCAGCGAGGACGACCGCCTCGCCATCCTGGAAGGCGTGGCCGACGGCACCATCGATGCCGTCGCCAGCGACCACAGCCCGCACGACGTCGAGTCCAAGCGCCTGCCCTTCGCCATCGCCGAGCCGGGCATCGTCGGCCTGGAGACCCTGCTGCCGCTGTCGCTGCAGATCTATCACGGCGAAAAGATCGGCCTGCTCGACCTGCTCGCCCGCCTCAGCCTGCGGCCAGCGGAGATCCTGGGCTTGAAGGCCGGGCGCCTGGCCAAGGGCTGGCCGGCCGACCTGCTGATCTTCCACCCCGAGCGCTCGTGGAAGATCCAGCCGGACAACTTCGCCAGCAAGTCCAAGAACTCGCCCTTCGAGGGCCTGCCGGTGCAGGGCCGCGTGCGCCGTACCGTGGTCGACGGCCGCGCCCTCTTCGAAGCGGCCTGACGAGGCGCGCGGCCATGCCCGATCCAATCTCCTGGGAATTCGCCTGGCCCTACCTGCTGACGGCCCTGGTCGGCGGCTACCTTCTGGGCTCGATCCCCTTCGGCCTGATCCTCACCCGTCTCGCCGGCCTCGGGGACGTACGGTCCATCGGCTCCGGCAACATCGGCGCCACCAACGTGCTGCGCACCGGCAACAAGCCCCTGGCTGCCGCCACCCTGCTGTGCGACGCCGGCAAGGGCGCCGCCGCGGTGTTCATCGCCAAGATGTACGGGCCGGACATGGCCCTGGTCGCCGCCTTCGGCGCGGTGGTCGGCCACCTCTTCCCGGTCTGGCTCGGCTTCAAGGGCGGCAAGGGCGTCGCCACCACCCTCGGCGTGTTCCTCGCCCTCTCGCCGGCGCTGGGCTCGCTCTGCTGCCTCGCCTGGCTGATG
>DAIQBR010000328.1:0-3524 GCA_036781105.1 Kiloniellaceae bacterium | reverse complement strand
CTTCCTGTTCCGCTACTCCTCGCTGGCCGGGATCATGTCCGTCGCCGCCGGCCCGGTGATCTCCTGGTTCCTGCTCGGCGACCTGCAGATGGTGCAGATGACCGGCGCGCTCGCCGTGCTCGTGTGGTTCCGCCACCACGAGAACATCCGCCGCCTGCTCAGCGGCCAGGAATCCAAGATCGGCCGGAAGAAAGGCTAACCTCGAATTTCTGGAATCAGCTGCCGGATACAAGGTTAGTGCTCATCGGTTGTCGCCCTGTCACCCCGGACAAACGAGCGACTGACGGTGTCGAATATGGCCATTAATTCTTTGAGCTATTTGTAGATGACCCCATTCGGCTTCTTGTCAGGGGATAGCAATAGCTGATCCAAGTAATCTGGTTCAAAAAACCCATTCCATGGGTATAAGCCAAAGCACGCTTCCATCAACTTGATGACGATTCCAGATCCAACTATTTTTGTGCCGACAAAACCTCCCGCCTTTAGCGCGCTCATATCAAAATATTCTTCCACAGGAACTGAAACGCTGTTGGCCACCACCGGCCAATCTCCGGAATGAAGCAAATCTGGTGTCACAAACAATGCAGAGACCACACTATCTAGATCTAGATTGATTATCGCATTGTCTTCTGGACTTAAGACCTTGGTGGCAGAAAAAATGCAAACAGCGCTGTTAAGCGCTTCCTTCTCTTGCCCGATGACCTGCCCAAGCGAGAACGTGCCATCAGCCAAGGGCACCAGAAATATATCTCCGACACCCCACTTCTGTTTCTTACGCTTTGCCATTCACCACCGACCAATTCGATAAATCCGCGTTCTTGCCGGCATCACTGTTTCGCTCTTCCGCCGTTTGAAAGCGCTTATTCTGCAAGGAGCCGCGCCTGATACTGGTACTGTCCGTAGGTGTCGACGAATTGGGGCGAAGTGAGCTTCAACTCAGACAAACTGGTTTGTCGATCAATTCAAGCTACTCGAAGAGTACGAGTATTCGGCATGGTTGTAGCGCCCCGCCCAGCAGTAGGGTGAGGAATAGTACCCAAAACCCTTGACCTCCGCAGCACCCCTCACGATCTTGGGTGGATGGGAGAGGGCTCTACTAAACCCCCGGGGGATAATTCGGCCGACGGCCGGCTGAGCGATGCCGCGCGGCTGGACTGGCTGCGCCTCATCCGCTCGGAGAACGTCGGGCCGGTGGTCTTCCGCCAGTTGCTGGAGCGCTACGGCAGCCCGGCGGCGGCCCTGGAGGCCCTGCCCGACCTCGCCCGCCGGGCCGGGGCGAAGCGCAAGATACGGCTCTGCAGCACCGCCGAGGCAGAGGCCGAACTGGCCGCCGCCGCCAAGGCCGGCGTCCAGCTCCTCGCCTCCTGCGAGGCCGCCTATCCGGCCCTGCTGGCCGCTCTCGACGACGCCCCGCCGATCCTCGCCCTGCGCGGCCGCCTGGAGGCGCTGAGGCACCCCACCGTCGGCATCGTCGGTGCCCGCAACGCCTCGGCCAACGGACGGCGTTTCGCCGGCCGCCTCGCGGTGGAACTGGCCGAGGCCGGCTTCGCCGTCGCCTCCGGCATGGCCCGCGGCATCGACACCGCCGCGCACCTGGGCAGCCTGCCGCACCCGACCCTCGCGGTGCTCGCCGGCGGCGTCGACGTGGTCTACCCGCCGGAGAACGAGGCACTTTATAAGAACATCTGCGAGCACGGCGCGGCGCTGGCGGAAATGCCCCTGGGCATCGTTCCGCAGGCGCGCCACTTCCCCCGCCGCAACCGCCTGATCTCCGGCCTCTCCCTCGGCGTGGTGGTGGTTGAGGCGGCCAAACGCTCGGGCTCGCTCATCACCGCGCGCTGCGCCGGCGATCAGGGCCGCGAGGTCTTCGCCGTGCCCGGCTCGCCCCTCGACCCGCGCGCCGGCGGCTGCAACCGGCTGATCCGCGAGGGCGCCACCCTCATCGAGTCCGCCGCCGACGTCCTGGAGGTTCTGGCCCCGCTGGCGCACAGCGAAAAGTCGGCCAAAGCCGCGCCCCGCAGCCTCGCCCAGCCGGGAAACCTGCCCGTTCCGCCGGCGCCGGAACCGGGCAACGCGGAGCGCGCCATCATTGAAGAACTCCTCGCCGCCGAACCAATCCAGGTTG
Source organism: Kiloniellaceae bacterium (assembly GCA_036781105.1). Lineage (GTDB taxonomy): Bacteria > Pseudomonadota > Alphaproteobacteria > Kiloniellales > Kiloniellaceae > Pelagibius. The sequence goes on along the minus strand of DAIQBR010000328.1, from coordinate 1,399 downwards.
ATGACGTGGCGCGCCAAAGCCGGCTTCCGATCGCGGTCGTCCACGGCGTTTTGCTGGAGCTGGAACTGGCCGGAAAGGCCGAGCGCCACCCGGGCAACCGTTTTGCGCGGCTTTACAAAGCACCGCCGGACCCTTTATGACGGCGGCCCCGGTGATTCACGGCGAGGCCACCCTCTCGCCCGGCAACCGCCGCGCCTCCCGGGAGTTCAGGCAGGCGATCAGGCCGCTTCGGCGTGATCCGTTAGGAACTTGGTAACTAACTGAGCGAAGTATCCGCCCCACATGAACGTCGTCGTCGTTGAATCGCCTGCCAAGGCGAAAACCATCAACAAGTACCTGGGCAAGGACTTTCACGTGCTGGCCAGCTATGGCCACGTGCGCGACCTTCCGCCCAAGGACGGCTCGGTGCGCCCCGACGAAGACTTCTCCATGAGCTGGCTGGTCGACGAGCGCGGCGAGAAGCGCCTGCGCGAGATCGCCGAGGCGGTGAAGAACAGCACGCACCTCTATCTCGCGACCGACCCGGACCGCGAGGGCGAGGCGATCTCCTGGCACATCGTCGACGAGTTGAAGCGCCGCAACGTGCTGAACGGCGTCGACGTCGAGCGCGTCGTCTTCAACGAGATCACCAAAAAGGCGATCATCGAGGCCTTCGAGCATCCGCGCGCCCTGAACCAGGAACTGATCGACGCCTACATGGCGCGCCGCGCGCTGGACTACCTCGTCGGCTTCACGCTGTCGCCCGTGCTGTGGCGCAAGCTGCCGGGCAGCCGCTCGGCGGGGCGCGTGCAGTCCGTCGCGCTGCGTCTCATCTGCGAGCGCGAAGCGGAGATCGAGGCCTTCAAGTCGCGCGAGTACTGGTCGATCGACGTCAAGCTGGAGAACCCCGAGGGCGCCGCCTTCAGCGCGCGCCTCACCCACCTGGACGGCACGAAGCTCGACAAGTTCGACCTGCCCGACGAAGCTTCCGCCCGCGCCGCCGCCGCCAAGCTGGAGAGCGCCGCGCGGCTTGCCGTCTCGCAGGTCGAGCGCAAGCAGACCAAGCGCAACCCCTACCCGCCCTTCACCACCTCGACGCTGCAGCAGGAAGCCTCGCGCAAGCTCGGCTTCAGCGCGACGCGCACCATGCGGGTGGCGCAGCGGCTCTACGAGGGCGTCGAGCTGGCCGGCGAGACGACGGGTCTCATCACCTACATGCGTACCGACGGCGTGACCCTGGCGCAGGAAGCCCTGGACGGCACCCGCGCGCTGATCGGCAGCGACTACGGCGACGCCTACCTGCCGGATGCGCCGCGCCAGTATAAGTCGAAGCAGAAGAACGCGCAGGAGGCCCACGAGGCAATCCGCCCGACCGATCTCTTCCGCCGCCCGAAGGAGATGCGCGCCTACCTGGACGACG
>DAIQBR010000327.1:0-4673 GCA_036781105.1 Kiloniellaceae bacterium | reverse complement strand
ACCACGCCATCAACTACCGCGAGGAGGACTTCGTCGAGGTGGTCAAGGAGGCGACCGGCGGCAAGGGCGTCGACGTCATCCTCGACATGGTGGGCGGCGACTACATTCCCCGCGATATCAAGGCCCTGGCCGAGGACGGCCGGCTCAGCTTCATCGCCTTCCTGGGCGGACCGAAAGCCGAGGTGAACTTCGCCGCCGTGATGATGAAACGCCTGACCATCACCGGCTCCACCCTGCGCGCGCGCCCCGTCGGGGTGAAGGCGGAGCTGGCCGCCGAGCTGAAGGCCAAGGTCTGGCCGCTGCTGGATGAGGGCAAGATCGCCCCGGTCATGGCGGCCGCCTTCCCGCTGGCCGAGGCCGCCAAGGCCCACGCCCTGATGGAGTCCTCGGGCCACATCGGCAAGATCGTGCTGACGGTCTGAGGCCGGAAAAGCCCGGATTTCCGCGCCTTGGGGCCTTTCCCGGGGCCGCGTCGGGGAATTTGATCCCCCCGCCGGCCGCCGCGCTTTATTCCGGCTTGGCGGGACCCTATATGGGGAGTATTCCCACGTCGGCATTTAACGAAAGTGCCGCCGGCCGGGCGCAGGAACGGGCGCCGGTCGGATGGAAGGAGGATTGATTTCATGCCATTACCGCTCATGCCGAAGGCCACCGCCGTCTGGCTCGTCGACAACACCAGCCTGTCCTTCGACCAGGTCGCCGAGTTCTGCGGGCTGCACCCGCTGGAAGTCCAGGGCATCGCCGACGGCGAAGTGGCCGTGGGCATCCAGGGCATGGACCCGGTGACCAGCGGGGAGCTGACGCGCGCCGAGATCGAGCGCTGCGAGGCCGATGCCAGCCAGCGCCTGCAGACGGCCAAGAGCGACCTGCCGCAGCCCTCCAAGCGCACCAAGGGCCCGCGCTACACGCCGGTGGCCAAGCGCCAGGACAAGCCCGACGGCATCGCCTGGCTGGTGCGCCACCACCCGGAGCTGAAGGATTCCCAGATCGCCCGCCTGATCGGCACCACCAAGACGACGATCCAGGCGGTGCGCGAGCGAACCCATTGGAATTCGCCGAACATCCGCCCGCGCGATCCCGTGCTGCTGGGCCTGTGTACGCAGGTCGACCTCAACGCGGCGGTGGAAAAGGCGCGCAAGGCGGCCGAGAAGGCCGGCATCACCCTGCCCAAGCCGGAGGCCGAGCCGGAGCAGCCGGTGGTGCACGCCAGCGAGACCTCGGACGATCCCTTCGCGCTGGCCAACTTCGGCCTGCCCAAGAGCGGCGGCCACTGAGGCACAGGCAGGCCGCCGCAGCCCAGCGCGGCCGAGACACAGCGAACCCCCTTGCCCCCGGGCGAGGGGGTTTTTTCTTGTGCCCGCCGGCCCTCCCGCGCCGCGTAACTGCCCGGATTTGCGTTTGTAATCGGCGCCCCGGTCTCCAAGAGTGGGCGGCGGGAACAGCGCAAGGAGAGAGAGCCATGGGTCTCAAGGACCGCCTGATCGGGGCGACGCTGAAAGTCGTCGCCGCGGTGCCGCCGCTGCACGGCATCGTGAACCGCCGGCTCATCAACTCCTATGCCTACGCCACCGGCGCCCGCCCGCGGCCCTATTCCATGGCGGCCGACTACACCACCTGGCGCGGGCTGACCGACCGGCGCTACTCCGGGCGCCACCTGCCCTGCGCGCGCGACTACACCGCCGGCCTGCCGCCGCTGGACGACGTGCTGGCCCTCTTCAAGCGCACGGACGACCGCCGCGCCACCGACACCTCGCTGCTGTTTCCCTTTTTCGCCCAGTGGTTTACCGACAGCTTCCTGCGCACCAAGTGGAAACGCCCGGAGGTCCAGGACTTCGCCGAGAACGAGAGCAACCACGAGATCGACCTCTGCCAGATCTACGGCATCACCGAAGCACAGACCGACATGCTGCGCGAAAAGCGCGGCGGCCGCCTGAAGAGCCAAACGATTGACGGAGAAGAGTTTCCGGCGCCGCTGTTCGAGGAACGCGACGGTCGCATGGAATTGCGCCCGGAGTTCAAGAATCTCTACAGCGAGGACAACTTCACCCGCGTGTTCAAGAATGCGGACGACGCCCACAAGCGCGCCTGCTTCGCCGTCGGCCTGGAGCACGGCAACGCGACTCTCGGTAACGCCTTGATGAACACGCTTTTTCTGCGCGAGCACAACCGCATCGCCGGGGTGCTGGAGAAGGCGCATCCAGACTGGGACGACGAGCGCCTGTTCCAGACCACGCGCAACGTGATGATCGTGATCCTCTTAAAAATCGTGATCGGCGACTACATCGTGCACATCGCGCCGGCCGACTTCCCGCTCATGGTGGTGCCGGGCATGGCCGAGGAGGAGAGCTGGTACCGCACCAACTGGATCGCGGTGGAGTTCGCCCTGCTCTACCGCTGGCACGACCTCATCCCGGCGACCGCCACCTTCGCCGGAGAGACCAGGGATTCCAAGGCGTTAAGACATGGCAACGCTTGGCTGCTGGAGGTCGGCGTGGCGCAGGCCTGCCGCGACGCCTCGCGCCAGCTGGCGGGCCGGATCGGCCTAGGCAACACCGCAGAATTCCTGCAGGACGTGAAAAAATCGAGCCTGCTGATGGCGCGGACCTGCTGCCTGGCGCCCTACAACGCCTACCGGAGCTACTACGGCAAGGACCCGATCGGCGACTTCGAGACCCTGACCCGCGACGCTAAGCTCGCGGAAAAGCTGAAGAATCTCTACGGCTCCATGGACAATCTCGAGTGGTTCGTCGGCATCTTCGCCGAGGGTTACGACGACAAGGAGATGATGGGCGAGCTCCTGAAGACCATGGTGGCCAACGACGCCTTCACCCAGGCGCTGACCAACCCCTTGCTGGCAAAGGGCGTTTTCAACGAAGCCACCTTCTCCAAGGAGGGCATGGCGATCCTGGAGGCCACCGACAGCCTGGCCGACGTCATCACCCGCAACACGCAGATCGCCGACAAGGGCGAGGTCGGCTTCAAGATCCGCAGCTAACGACTCAGAGTCTTACGCCAAGTCCCTGATCTTGGCCCAGACCTGCGCGTCGACGGAGAAGCCGCGGTGGCGCGCGTGGGCGAGAGTCTCGCCCTTGGCGAGGCCCGGGAGGTGCGCGCCGTCGGTCTCCACGCCGGCGATCCAGGCCGAAATCCGGTCCGTGAAATAATCGCCGATTTTTTCACGGGAGGCCGTTTCGGCGGGGTCGGCGGCAGGGCCTTCGGCCCCCCTCCCGACAGCGCCTGACGTGAGGGATTGATCAACCGCGATGATGAACAGCCCGGCGCCGGGAGATTTTTTGCCCTTGTTGAAGGGCGGCGCCTCCTGCGACCAGTTCGCACCGGTGAGGCCCGCCGCGACCAGTTCGACCATGAGCGCGATGTTGGCACCCCGCCGAAAGGGATGAGGCTGCCGGCCAGCGCGGCGCGGGCGTCGGTGGTCGGGTGGCCGGCGGGGTCCAGCGCCCAGCCCGCCGGGATCTCGCGCCCGGCGGCGGCGTACTCGCGGATCTTGGCGAGCGAAGCGGAGGACGACGACTGGTCGATGACCAGGGCGGGCCGTCCGTCGCCCGTTGGAACCGCGAAGGCGAGCGGGTTGGTGCAGTAGACCGGCGTGGTCCCGCCCGAGGCCGCCATGACCGCGGGGCCGGCGTTGGCGGCGGCCAGCGCGGCGAGGCCGTGGTCCTCGGCGAGCAGACGCGCGAAGTAGCCCAGCGCGCCGCAGGGATAGCCGTTGCGCAGCGCGAGGATCGCGACGCCGTGTTCCTGCGCGCCTTCGACGAGACGCGGCAGCGCGCGCTCGAATCCCAGATGCGGCAGGCCCTCGCCGGCGTCGACGCGGGTCAGCACCTCGGTCACCTCTTCGATGAGAGGTTCGGCGTCGCCGCGCGCGCGGCCGTCCATCAAGGCATCGCCGTAGGTGAAGAGATGGGAGAGGCCGACGGCGCGGTTGCCCTCCGCCTCGGCGGTGACCAGCGCGCGCCCGGTGGCCTGGGCCTGCGCGGACGACGCGCCGCGCGCCTTCAGGGCGGCGACCGCGACGGCCAGCGCCTCGGTGAAGCTGACGGTGATTTCCGTCAAGACGCTACTGCTTCTCTTTCACGGGGACGGTGTAGTTCAGGCCGAGGCGGCCGCCGTCGGCGTAGATCACCTGGCCGGTGATGTAGCTGGCGTCCGACGAGGCGAGGAAGACGGCGACGTTGCCCATCTCCTCCGGCTCGCCGAGACGTCCCATCGGCGTGCGCGACATGAGGCGGTTCCAGGCGGCGGGATCGTCGTTCACCGCGCGCACCATCTCGGTGTTGATGGAGCCGGGGCCGACGGCGTTCACGCGGATGCCCTTGTCGGCCAGCGCGAGCGACATGACCTTGGTGAGCTGGTTCACGCCGCCCTTGGCCACGCAGTAGGGCGTGATGGTGGGGATGGCGACCACGGCGTTGATGGAGGACATGTTCACGATGGCGCCGCAGGTGCCGTCAGCGCCCTCTCCTGTTCTGGGGCCCTGCTTCACCATCTGCTTCGCGGCGGCCTGGCCGCAGAGGAAGACGCCCTTCAGGTTCACCCGCAGCACGGCGTCGAAATCCTCCTCGGTGAAGTCGAGGAAGTCGGCGCCCTTCACGATGCCGGCGTTGGCGACCATCACGTCGAGACGCCCGAAGGCGGCGACGGCGGACTCCACG
>DAIQBR010000326.1:0-4675 GCA_036781105.1 Kiloniellaceae bacterium | reverse complement strand
CGAACTGCGCATCGCCCGGCCGATGACGCGCCCGGCCCTGAAGCTGGTCTCGCGCGAGATGATCCGCCGCAACGGCCTCACCAACGGCTTCCTCTACATGCAGGTCACCCGCGGCGTGGCGCCGCGCGACCACAAGTTTCCCAAGGCCTCGACGAAACCCGCCCTGGTCATGACCACGCGCCAGGTGAAGCCGCACAGCGAGCAGCTGCTGAACGAGGGCCTCAAGGTCATCACCGTGCCGGACCAACGCTGGGACCGCTGCGACATCAAGTCGGTGTCGCTGCTGCCGAACATTCTGGGCAAGCAGGCGGCGGTGGAGGCAGGGGCCTACGAGGCCTGGCAGGTCGACGCCGAGGGAATGGTCACCGAGGGGACCTCGACCAACGCCTGGATCGTCACCGCGGACAACAAGGTGGTAACACGCGACGCCACCCATTCGATCCTCAACGGCATCACCCGCATCACCCTGCTGGAGCTGATCCGCAAGGAGGGCTACGAGCTGGAGGAGCGCGCCTTCTCGGTCGACGAGGCGCGGGCGGCGCGCGAGGCCTTCATCACCTCCAGCACCTCCTTCGTGCTGCCGGTAACCCAGCTGGACGGCAAGCCGATCGGCAACGGCCACCCCGGCATTCTCACCGGCAAGCTGCGCCGGCACTACATGGACTACATGAACGGCCTGCGGAAGACTGCATGACCCTGCCGAACCCCAGGGCCATTCTGTTCGACTGGGACAACACCCTGGTCGACAGCTGGGCGATGATCCATCACGCCATGACGGCGACCTTCCAGGCCCTGGGGCAGCGCCCCTGGACCCTGGAGGAATGCCGGCTCAACGTGCGCAAGTCGGCGCGGGACAGTTTCCCCGAACTGTTCGGCGACCGTGCGGAGGAGGCGACGGCGGTGTTCTATCGCACCTACGAAGCCGACCACCTGGCTCAGCTGCGCGCGCTGCCCGGCGCCGGCGAGATGCTGCACGCCCTGGCGGCGGCGGACGATCTGCTGCTCGGCGTGGTGAGCAACAAACGTGGCAAGCTGCTGCGCCTGGAGGCCGCCGAGCTCGGCTGGGACAAGTACTTCCAGTCGCTGGTCGGCGCGGCCGATGCCGAGCGTGACAAGCCCGCGCGCGAAGTGGTCGACTTCGCGCTGGCCGGCAGCGGCATCGCCGCCGGCCCGGAGGTGTGGTTCGTCGGCGATACCGACATCGACGTCCTCTGTGCCCGCAACAGCGGCTGTACCGCCATCCTCGTGCGGGAGGCGCCGCCGGGTGCGGAGGAGTTCGGCGGGCTCGGCCTGGCCGCCCATGTGAGCGATTGCACGGGCTTTGCCGAACTGGCCTGCAAAGCCTTGAAAACGGTGGGGTTGAACCGCACATAGGGGACTTCGCCTGAGGTCCGCACCTTGGGCGGAAGGGGGTCCTGTTACCCCAACAGGATGGTTTTTCATTTCACGCAAGCCGTGTTAGGAAGGACTGTCTGGGTTCCGCGCTTGCGCGCACCGCAGGCCTGCCGTCGCGGGTTATTTTAACCGGCAGAATGCGTACGTATTACAAGCGCTTACGGGCCAGAATGAGTTCAGACGACCGCTCTTAAGAACAAGAACAAGGTGCGAAAATGGCCGCCGAAAAAAACCAAAGCGTCCAAGATGTTTTCCTCAATCACATCAGAAAGAACAAGGTCCCGGTGACCGTGTTTCTGGTGAACGGCGTGAAGCTGCAGGGGATCGTTACTTGGTTTGATAATTTTTCCGTCCTGCTGCGGCGCGACGCGCATTCGCAGTTGGTGTACAAACACGCAATTTCGACCGTGATGCCGGCCACCCCGGTGCAGCTCTTTGATCCCAGCAAGGAAGAAGAGACCGCTGAGGGCTGATTCCCGAAACGGTCGTGGCCCCAGTCCAGTGCCCGGTCCGGTAGTGGTAGGGCAGATTTCACAGGCAATCCCAGGTACTCAGGCCTTTCCAGGTACTTCGGAAGGCCTGAACGAAAGGAGCGGCGCAGCGCGCCGCTGCCAGGCATGACCGAACGCGCATACGTTCTGCATCCAGACCTGCTGCAGCCCGGCCTGCGCGCGCCCGACGCGCGCCTGGCCGAGGCCGTCGGCCTGACCGCCGCCATCGATCTCCGGGTCGCCGGCAGCGAAGTCGTGCCGGTAAAAAAGCCGCGCCCCAACACGCTGATCGGCGGCGGCGCGGTCGAGCGGCTGGCGGTGGAACTGCCGCTGCTGGAGGTCGATGTCGTGGTGGTCGACGCCGCGCTCACCCCGATCCAGCAGCGCAACCTGGAACGTGCCTGGAACTGCAAGGTGATCGACCGCACCGGCCTGATCCTGGAGATCTTCGGCGAGCGGGCCCGCACCAAGGAAGGCAAGCTGCAGGTCGAACTGGCGGCACTGTCGTACCAGCGCTCCCGCCTGGTACGGTCGTGGACCCACCTGGAACGTCAGCGTGGCGGCTTCGGCTTCATGGGCGGCCCGGGCGAGAGCCAGCTCGAGATCGACCGCCGCCTGATCACCGAGCGCATCGTGCGCCTGAAGAAGGAACTGGACCAGGTCCAGCGCACCCGCTCCCTGCACCGCGGCGCGCGCCAGCGGGTGCCCTATCCGGTGGTCGCTTTGGTCGGATACACCAACGCCGGCAAGTCGACCCTGTTCAACCGCCTGACCGAGGCCAAGGTGCTGGCGCGCGACCAGCTCTTCGCCACCCTGGACCCGACCATGCGGCGGGTCCGCCTGCCGTCGGGCCAGGTCATCATCCTGTCCGATACCGTCGGCTTCATCTCCGACCTGCCGACCGACCTGGTGGCCGCCTTCCGGGCGACCCTGGAAGAAGTGCTGGAGGCGGACATCGTCCTGCACGTGCGTGACGCCGCGCATCCGGACAGTCTGGCCCAACAGGCCGACGTCCAGGAGGTGCTGGCCGACCTCGGCATCTCCGAGGCCTCGACCCACGTCCTGGAGGTGCTGAACAAGGCCGACCTGCTGGACCCGGCCGGGCGCAACCAGCTGACCCAGCGCGTCGCCGACAACCCCGACAGCGTGCTCTGCTCGGCCCTGAGCGGGGAGGGCTGCGACGACGTGCTGGCGCTGATCGACCGCCGCCTCTCGGCGCGGCGCCGGCAGGTCACCGTGGCCCTCAAGCTGGCGGAGGGGGCGCCGCTGGCCTGGCTCTACGACCACGGCGAGGTGGTCGACCGCCGCGACCATGACCTCGCCACCGAGGTGGATGTGCGCCTCGCGCCGCGGGACCTCGACCGTTTTCTTAAGAAATTCGCCGGATCTGTTGAAAATGCCGAGAGTCTCGCGATTTCTATGCCTAACGCGGAAGCGGCGGCGGAAAACCTCGCCTGAGCGGGACGGATTTCCGGCCCCCTGCGGTTGACTCAGCTAACCCAGGCTTTTATATGCTCGCTAGCACTCAGTCAGGCTGAGTGCTAACACCGGTCTCAGGAACCGTCTTGGACCGGGGCTGACTGGCGGGCTCACAGGGGAGCCTCGTGTGAGCCTTCACCCCAACCAAACCAACCAGACAGGGTAGATATCCATGAAATTCAGGCCTCTGCATGACCGGGTCGTGGTCGAGCCGCTGGAGGAAGAGGAAAAGACCGCCGGCGGGATCATCATTCCCGATACCGCGAAGGAAAAGCCCATGCAGGGCAAGGTCCTTTCGGTCGGCGCGGGCTCCCGCGGCGAGGACGGCAAGCTGGTCCCCTTGGACGTGAAGAAGGGCGACAAGGTGCTCTACGGCAAGTGGTCCGGCACCGAAGTGAAGTTGGATGGCAAGACCATGCTGATCATGCGTGAGTCGGACATCATGGGCGTTTTGCAATAAGGAAGAGAACCAGATATGGCTGCGAAAGACGTTAAGTTTGGCGCCGATGCCCGCACGCGTATGCTGCGTGGCGTCGACATTCTGGCCGATTCCGTGAAGGTCACCCTCGGCCCCAAGGGCCGCAACGTGGTGATCGACAAGTCCTTCGGTGCCCCGCGCACCACCAAGGACGGTGTCACGGTGGCCAAGGAGATCGAGCTCTCCGACAAGTTTGAGAACATGGGCGCCCAGATGGTGCGCGAGGTTGCCTCCAAGACCAACGACATGGCGGGCGACGGCACCACCACGGCGACTGTGCTGGCCCAGTCCATCGTGCGCGAAGGCGCCAAGGCGGTGGCCGCCGGCATGAACCCGATGGACCTGAAGCGTGGCGTCGACCTGGCCGTCGAGGCGGTGATCGCCGAGCTGCAGAAGAAGTCCAAGAAGATCTCCACCTCGGGCGAAGTCGCCCAGGTCGGCACCATCTCCGCCAACGGCGAGGCCGAAATCGGCTCGATGATCGCCGAGGCCATGGAGCGTGTCGGCAAGGAAGGCGTGATCACCGTCGAAGAGGCGAAGTCCCTGGAGACCGAGCTCGACGTCGTCGAGGGCATGCAGTTCGATCGCGGCTACCTGTCGCCCTACTTCATCACCAACGCCGACAAGATGGTCTGCGAGATGGAGAACCCCTTCATCCTGCTGCACGAGAAGAAGCTCTCCGGCCTGCAGCCCATGCTGCCGCTGCTGGAAGCCGTCGTGCAGTCCAGCCGGCCGCTGCTGATCATCGCCGAGGACGTCGAGGGCGAGGCCCTGGCCACCCTGGTGGTGAACAAGCTGCGTGGCGGCCTGAAGGTCGCCGCCGTGAAGGCGC
>DAIQBR010000325.1:0-4680 GCA_036781105.1 Kiloniellaceae bacterium | reverse complement strand
GGCACCTACAAGGGCGCCACCGACCTGGTGACCAAGTACCTCTGGCCGCGCCCGGCCTTCCACGCCACCAAGTTCTGCGCGCGCCTCGGCATCACGCCCAACCAGGTGACGGCGCTGAGCCTGGTGCTGGTCATCGCCGCCTTCTACTGGTTCTGGCAAGGCGCCTGGCTGCCCGGTCTGCTGGCGGCCTGGGGCATGACCTTCCTCGACACCGTCGACGGCAAGCTGGCGCGCATCACCCTGCAGTCCAGCAAGTGGGGCAATGTCTTCGATCACGGCATCGACCTGGTGCACCCGCCGTTCTGGTACTGGGCCTGGGCGGTCGGCCTGCAGGCCGGCCCACACGCCCTTCGCCCCGCAGAACTCCTGGTCCTGCTCGCGGTCATCATCGCCGGCTACGTGCTGCAGCGGGTGATCGAGGGCATCGCGATCTGGCGTCTCGGCCTGGAGATCCACGTCTGGCGCCGCATCGACACCTGGTTCCGCCTGGTCACCGCGCGGCGCAATCCCAACCTCCTGCTGCTGACGGTCTTCACCGCCGCCGGGCGCCCCGATCTGGGCCTCGCCGCGGTGGCGGTCTGGACGGCTGTCTGCCTGCTGCTGCATGTGCTGCAGCTTCTGCAGGGTCTGCTGGCGGCGCGCGGCGGCAAGCTTACCTCGTGGATGGCATGACCCGGCTCGGCGTCATCAGCAATCCCGGCAGCCGCAAGAACAAGCGCGGCCTGGGCGAACTGCGCGACCTGCTGGACGGCGCGTCCGGCGCCCGCCACGTGGTGCTGGAGACCATCGACCAGGTGCCGGAGATTCTCGCCGGCTTCGCCCGCGACGGCGTCGAGGTGGTCGCGGTGGCCGGCGGCGACGGCACGGTGCAGTCGGTGCTGAGCGAATACTACGGCCGGCGCAGCATTTCCGAGGTGCCGAAGCTCGCCGTGGTGCCGCGCGGCACCACCAACATGATCGCCGCCGATGTGGGTTTGAAGAAGGGCGGGCTGGAAGGCCTGCGCCGCATACTGGCGGCGACGCCCGCGCAGCTCGAGGCGGCCTGCGTGACGCGGCGCATCCTGCTTGTCGAGAACGTCCTGAACCTCGACCCGCAATGCGGTATGTTTTTCGGCGGCGCCGGCATCTGCCGCGCCATCGAGGCTTGCCGCAGCAAGGTGCACCCGATGCAACTGGAGTCCGATACCGCGGCGGCGGTGACCCTGGCGGGACTGCTCGGCCGCTGGCTGCTGGGCCCCTGGATGCCAAGCAGAAGCCGCGCGGACGACCGCATCTTCTACGGCGACCGCATCACCCTGCGCATCGACGGCGGCGCGCCGATGGTGACGTCGAGCCTGATCATCCTCGCCACCACGCTGGAGCGCCTGATCCTCGGCAGCCGTCCGTTCTGGGGCGGCGGCCCGGAGCGGACCGGGGGGCATTTGCGCTTCACCGAGATCGCCTACCCGCCGGAGCGACTGCTGCGCTACGCCCGGCGCGTGCTCTACGGCGGCGAGGACCGCCGCCTGCCCGAGAGCACCTACCGCAGCTGGTCGCCGGCGCGCGTCGAGCTGGAGATGGACTGCCCCTTCACCCTGGACGGCGAGTTCTTCCAGCCGACCCCGGGCCGTCCGCTGGTCCTGACCGCCGCCGACGAAGCGCGCTTCGTCCGGCTCTATGGCCGGCGGCGACCTCCAGGATCTGCGGCGCGACGAGACGGGGCAGCCCGTCGCCGCGCCCATCGCAGCCATCGCCGAAGCGGCCCGCTTGCGTCACGGCACTGCCGTGGCGGCGGTGCTGTTCTACGGCTCCTGCCTCCGGACCGGCAGCGACGAGGGCAAGGTCGTCGATCTCTACCTGCTGGTCGACAGCTATACGGCGGCCTATGGACGCGGTGTCGCTGCGGCAATGAACTGGCTGCTGCCGCCCAACGTGTTCTACATCGAGACGCCCTTCGAGGGCCGCACGGTGCGGGCCAAGTACGCCGTGGTATCGCTGGCCGGCTTCGCAAAGGGCGCCGGCGGGCGCTGGTTCCATCCCTATCTCTGGGCGCGCTTCGCGCAGCCCTGCCGGCTGGCTTGGTGCCGCGACGCCGCCGTGCGGGAGAGCGTCACGGCGGCGCTGGCGGGCTCGGCGCGGAAATGCCTCGCCGAGGGCCTGGCGCTGGCCGGCGAGCGCTTCACAACGGCGGACCTTTGGACCGCGCTGTTCCGCCAGACCTACGCCAGCGAGCTGCGTGCCGAACCGCCGGGCCGCGCGGCGGAGATCCACGCCGCCGACGCCGCGCACTACGCGAGACTGGCGGAGCTGGAACTGCCGGCGCTGGGCGCGCGGCGCGAGAATAATCAGGAGTGGTGCGCGCCGGCACAGTCGGCCGGCGGCAACTGGGCGCTGCGGCGCGTGCAGGGCAAGCTTTTGTCGGTGGCGCGGCTGGTGAAGGCGGCCTTCACCTTCCAGGACGGCGCGCAGTACCTGCTGTGGAAGATCGAGCGGCACTCCGGCGTCACCATTGAAGTGACGCCGTGGCAGCGCCGCCATCCCGTGCTGGCCTCGTCGGTCCTGTTCTGGAAGCTCTACCGCAAGGGCGCCTTCCGCTAAGGACTACTCGGCCGCCGACTGGGTGGCCTGCCACTCCTTCAGGGCGCGGTAGGCTTCTTCGAAAACTTTGCAGACCTTCTGCACCTGGGCCGGCGTGTGGGCGGCCGAGAGGCTGCAGCGCAGCAGGCAGGAGCCGTCCGGCGTGCCCGGCGGCAGCGCGAGGTTCACATAGACGCCCGAGGCGATGAGGGCGTTCCACATGAAGACCGCGGCCTCCTCGCTGGGCAGCTTGACGGCGATGATCGGGCTCGCCGCCGCACAGATCGAAAAGCCGAGGTCCGAGAGACCCTTGTAAAGCGCGTGGGCATTGTCCCAGAGCTGCTTGCGCAGCTGCGGCTGCGACTGGATCTTGCGCAACGTGGCCTGCGCCGTGGCGACGCTGGAGGGCGAGGACGACGCGGTGAACATGTAGGGGCGGCTGGTGAAGCGCAGCTGCTCGAATTCCGGATGGCTCGAAGCTCCGAAGCCGCCGACCGCGCCCAGGCTCTTGGAGAAGGTGCCGACCACGTAGTCGACGTCCTTCTCGACGCCATAGGCCTCGGCGATGCCGCGGCCGTTGTCGCCGAAGACACCCAGGGAATGGGCCTCGTCGACCAGCAGTTCGACATCGTGGCGTCGCTTCACGTCCACGAACTCGTCGAGTGGCGCCTGGTCGCCCAGCATGGAGTAGATGCCCTCGACGATGATCAGCTTGCTCGTGCCGTCGCCTTTCAGGCGCTGCAGGCGCTTGTCGAGGTCGGCCGGCGAGTTGTGGCGGAACCGGATCAGGGTGGCGCCGCTCAGGCGGCAGCCGTCGTAGATGCTGGCATGGGAATCGGAATCCAGCAGGATGGTGTCCTTGGGTCCGGCGAGGCCGGCGATGACGCCGAGGTTGGCCTGATAGCCGGTCGGGAAGACCATGGCCGCGCGGCGGCCGAGGAAGGCGGCGATGTCGTGTTCCAGCGCGCGGTGGCTGGAGTAGGTGCCGTTGGCGATGCGCGAGCCGGTGGTGCCGGTGCCCTCGCGGCGGATCGCCTCGACCGTCGTCTCGATGCAGTCCGGATCGAAGGTCAGCCCCAGGTAGTTGTTGGTGCCGACCAGGATGACCTCGCGCCCGTCGACGATCGCTTCGGTGGCGGAGACGATGCGGTCCATGCAGATGTTGAACGGATCCCGGCCGGCGGCCAGCAGGCGGTCGTGGCGTGCACTCACCTGATCGTATTTGTCGAAGAGACTCATACAGCTTGGTCCCTGCTCAATTGTGCAAGCACGACGTCCACGAGATCCTGAAGGCAGTTTACATCCGGTAGCAGGCTGATGGGGATATCGATCTCGAAGCGGTCCTCGATCTCCATCACCAGATTCATCGCCGCGACGGAATCCATGAACAGGTCGGCGGAGAGGTCGGTATCCGGTGTCAGTTCAATCCCCTTCGGATTAAACGGTTGGAGAAGCTTGACCACCTCCTCCTGGACCTGATCGGCAGTCCACTGCATAACTTTTCCTCTAGATGGGGCCCCTCGTCTCGGGGTCTCCTCAGACTGTCCCGGTCCCCGGTCGTCCATATCGCCCCCCGTCCGTCCGGCGGCGCGCCCGGCGGACAGGGTCAAAGCCAGCCAGCAGCCTTATACCACGCGAAGGTCCGTGAGAAACCCTCGTCCAGGCCTACAGCCGGGCGCCAGGAAATGCAATCTCCCAGCAGGGGGGCGCCGCACACCCAATCGGGATGGCTGATTTCGTTCACCTTTCCCTGGGACAGCAGGGCCGGCCGTCCAGTGACGGCGGCGCCCAGTTCGCCGGCGGCGGCGGCCAGGCGCTGCAGCGGGCGGGGAACCGGCAGGCCCCGAACACGTCGTTTGAGCTGCGCCTCGGCGATGGCCAGCACCTCGGGCCAGCCGTAGCCGCCGGGACGGCCATCGTCGAGTTCCAGAACGGCGCCCCGCGGCGCGTCCTGGTTGAGCAAGGCTGCGACCGCCGCCGCCAGATCCTCCACGTAGAGCATGGAAAAGCGCCCCGCGCCTGCGGGCCGCAGCACCATGCCGCGCGCGAACTGGCGAAACAGCGGCAGGGTGGCGCGGTCGCCGGGCCCGTAGACCACCGGCGGCCGCAGGGCCTGCCAGTTCA
>DAIQBR010000324.1:0-4681 GCA_036781105.1 Kiloniellaceae bacterium | reverse complement strand
CGTCCCGACCCGGTGATGTTCCTCGAATACTGGCGCAACCCGGAGGCCACCGCCGACAAGTTCCGCGGCGACTTCCTGATGACCGGCGACCAGGGCGTGATGGACGGCGAGGGCTACCTGCGCTTCGTCGGCCGCGACGACGACGTCATCACCTCGGGCGGCTACCGCATCGGTCCCGGCGAGATCGAGGACTGCCTCTTGAAGCACCCCGCTGTGGCGATGGCGGCAGCAGTGGGCGTGCCCGACCCGATCCGCACCGAGCGCGTGAAGGCCTTCATCGTGCTGAAGCAGGGCCACGCCGGAAACGACACCCTGGTGCGCGAGATCCAGGACTTCGTGAAGACCCGCCTTGCCGCCCACGAGTACCCGCGCGAGGTCGCCTTCGTCGAGGCCCTGCCGATGACCGCCACCGGCAAGATCATCCGCAAGGCGCTAAGGGAGTCTTAGCGATTGGGCCGCGTGGTCAGAATGGCCTGCGCCTCGGCACGCATGGACTTGGAGGTGATCAGCACCACCTCGTAGGGCAGATTGCCGGCATTCGTGCGGTAGGTCTCCTCGCGCTTGTCGATGCCGCGGATGAAGTCCTTCCTGTCGCCGATCTTGTCGAGCGGCAGGCGCTTGCGGCGCACGTACTCGGAGAACTCCAGCGAGACCTGGTCGGCGCTGGCCTGGTGCGCGATGACCGAGCAGGTGTCGTCGGCGTAGACCACCAGGGCGAAGAGCCCGGCGTCGTTCTCCGCGTTCCACACCTCGCCACGCTGGGCGCCCAGGATGTCGCGGGCTTCCTCGGCCGAGAAGCGGCGCAACTGCGGCGTCGCCGCGATCCAGGACTGCAGGCCGACGGGATCGTCGACGTACTTCAGGCAGGACTGCACGAAGAGCCCCACCGCCTCGCGCGCCTGGTCCGCCCGTGCCGGCCCGGCGGCCAGACCGATCGCCGCCAGCAGGCAGGCGGCCGCCGCGACTCTCGCAATTGTGAAGGTCATGGTTCCAAACGCTCTTTTCGGACAATTCACAGCGCCGCGACCCTAGCAAATCGGGCCCCGGGGGGCGAGAGCGTTTGCCCCTTCGCCCCGGAGCACTGGACCACCGCCCCCATTCGCGTTAGAGCCTTCGGCAACTAGCAGCAACCAGGAGAAGCGCCGCCGCCATGAGCAAAATTATCGACTACTATCTCACGCTGAATTCGCCCTGGGCCTATCTCGGCAGCGCGCGCTTCGCCGAGATCGCCAAGCGCCACGGCGCCGAGGTCCGCGTGAAGCCGGCCAATTTCGGCGAGGTCTTTCCGCGCACCGGCGGCCTGCCGCTGCCCAAGCGCGCGCCGGAGCGCCAGGCCTACTGCCACGTCGAGCTGCAGCGCTGGCGCGACTTCCTGGGCATCCCCATCAATCTCAAGCCGGCCCACTTCCCGGCGCAGGAGGGCCTCGCCGCGCGCATGGTGATCGCCGCCGGCGACAGCGGCGGCCACCCGCTGGAACTGGCCCAGGCCTTCGGCAAGGCGGTCTGGGAGCAGGAGCGTGACTTCGGCGATCCCGCCACCTGCGAGGCCATCGCCACGGAGACCGGCCACGACGGCGCCAAGCTGCGCGCCGCGGCGGAGGACCCGGCGATGCAGGTGCGCCACGAGGCGCTGACCGAAGAGGCCATCTCGCGCGGCGTCTTCGGCTCGCCGAGCTACGTCTACAAGGACGAGATCTTCTGGGGCCAGGACCGCCTCGACTTCCTCGACCGCGCGCTGGCGAAGGGGTGAACCTTCGCCACCGGCGTTTGGGCGCCGAGGAGCGCCCCTACTCCGCCGCCTTGGCCTGGTCGCCGGGCAGCGGCTCGCGCATGGTGACGAATTCCTCGGCCGCGGTCGGGTGGATGCCGACGGTGGCGTCGAAGACCTGCTTGGTGGCGCCGGCCTTGATCGCCACGGCCATGCCCTGGACGATTTCAGGCGCGTCGAGACCCACCATGTGGACGCCGACCACACGCTGGCTGTCTTGCGCCACGATCAGCTTCATCATGGTCTTCTCGTCGCGGCCCGACAGCGTGTGCTTCAGCGGCCGGAAGGTCGAGCGGTAGACGTCGAGGGCGCCGTGGCGCTCGCGCGCCTGCAGCTCGGTGAGGCCGACAGTGCCGACCGGCGGGTGGCTGAACACCGCCGAGGGCACGTCGGCGTGATCCATCGCGCGCGGCGTCTCGCGGAACACCGTGTCGACAAAGGCCATGGCCTCCTGGATCGCCACCGGGGTGAGGTTGATGCGGTCGGTGACGTCGCCCACGGCGTAAATGTTGTCGACCGAGGTCTTGGAGTACTCATCCACTTTCACGGCGCCGTTGTCTGCCAGCGCTACACCGACCTGCTCCAGGCCGAGGTTCGCCACGTTGGGCTTGCGCCCCGTCGCCGCCATGACGGCGTCGCACTCCAGCGTCGAGGCGTCGGAGAGATGCAGCAGCAACGAGCCGTCCGCCTGCTTTTCGATGCGGTCGATGGTGGTCTCGACCACGATGTCGATGCCCTTCTTCACCATCTCGCCCGCCAGGGTGTTGCGCACGTCGTCGTCGAAGCCGCGCAGGATCTGCGGGCCGCGGTAGATCTGCGTCACCCGGCTGCCGAGACCGTTGAAGATGCCGGCGAACTCGACCGCGATGTAGCCGCCGCCGGCAACCACCACGCGCTTGGGGAGTTCTTCCAGATGGAAGGCCTCGTTGGAGTAAATGCCATGCTCCCAGCCCGGCTCGTTCGGGAAGGTCGGCGTGCCGCCGGTGGCGATCAGGATGGTCTCCGCCGTGAAGCGCTCGTCACCGACCTCCACGGTGTGGGCGTCCAGCAGGCGGGCGTGGCCGTGGTAGGCGGTAACGCCGGCGCCGGCCAGCAGCTTCTCGTAGATGCCCTCCAGGCGGTCGATTTCCTGGTCCTTGTTGGCGATCAGGCGTCCCCAGTCGAAGGAGGGCCGGTCCAGGCTCCAGCCGAAACCGGCGGCATCCTCGAAGTCCTCGTGAAAGTGGGCGGCATAGGACAGCAGCTTCTTGGGGACGCAGCCGCGGATCACGCAGGTTCCGCCGTAGCGGTAGGACTCCGCGATGGCCACCCTGGCGCCGGTCGACGCGGCCATGCGCGCGCCCCGGACTCCGCCGGATCCGCCGCCAATGACAAAGAGGTCGTAGTCGAAACCGGCCATTTTCTACCCTTCACGAAACTGGAAGTGCCCCCCTGGCGCCCCGGGGCGTTGCCGGGGCCGGGACCTGCCCGAAATCTAGGGAGCGCGGCCCCCGCCCGCAACCTCGCGGAGGGCCCGGCCCGAGAGCCTCCCCAGGGCCTTCCGGGGCCCTGGGAGCCGCCCTTGGGGGGCCCGGCGGCCAGGGTTGTGAGGCCCGCCGGGGCCGTCCCGGCGCCGTTCCGCCCCCGGCGAAGGCTGTGGCAACCAGCGCCCAACCCCAGGAAGAACAAGCCAAAGTGCCAGACAGTTGCACGATTCAAAATGTCGCGCCAAGATACTGATAGGGATGCAACAATTGAAGTAACCAGGAATTAACAACCCGAGGGGACCGAGGGGACGGATATCCGGAGTTGAACCATGCTGTTCCAGAAGCTTTTGCAGAAAGTCATCCGAGACGGCAGCCTGCGACTGATCGATTCCAGGGGCCGCATTTACGATTGCGGTGACGGCACGGGGCGCCGTTGCACCATGCGGCTGCACAACCGGCTGCTCGAATACAAACTGGTCCTTAATCCGCCGCTCTATCTGGGCGAAGCCTACATGGACGGCGAAGCCACCCTGGACGAAGGGACCCTGCGCGATTTCATCGAGCTGCTCGCGCGCAACTACCATTACCTCGAGAACAGTCGGCTGGTGAAGTTCGGCTTCGCCCTGGGCGGCCACGTGCGCCGCCTGAAGCAGTACAATCCGATCGGCAAGGCGCAGAAGAACGTCGCCCATCACTACGATCTCTCGGGCGAGCTTTACGACCTCTTCCTCGACACCGACCGGCAGTACTCCTGCGCCTACTTCCGCAACGGTGACGAGAGCCTGGAACAGGCGCAGGCCGACAAGAAGCTGCACCTCGCCGCCAAGCTGCTGTTCGACCGCCCGGGTATGAAGCTGCTCGACATCGGCTCCGGCTGGGGCGGCCTCGGGCTCTACCTGGCCCGCGCCGGCGACTGCGAAGTTACCGGCGTCACGCTGTCGACCGAGCAGCACAAGGTCAGCCAGCAGCGTGCCAGGAAGGCCGGCATGGACGAGCGGGTGCAGTTCCACCTGCGCGACTATCGCGAGGACGCCAACAAGTACGACCGCATCGTTTCGGTCGGCATGTTCGAGCACGTCGGCAAGAAGAACTATCCGGAATTCTTCCGCAAGATCGCCGATCTGCTCGATGACGACGGCATCTGCGTGCTGCACTCGGTCGGCCGCGTGAACGAGCCCGGCCCGGTCAATCCCTTCATCCGCAAGTACATCTTCCCCGGCACCGACGTGCCGACCCTGGGCGAGGTGCTGCCGGTGATCGAGGATGCCATGCTGGTCGTCACCGACGTCGAGGTGCTGCGGCTGCACTACGCCGAGACGCTGCGGCATTGGCACGAGCGCTTCCAGGCCAACCGCGCCAAGATCGCCGAACTCTACGACGAGCGCTTCTGCCGCATGTGGGAGGCTTACCTGATCGGCTGCGAGATGGGCTTCCGCTACCAGGGCCT
>DAIQBR010000323.1:0-4721 GCA_036781105.1 Kiloniellaceae bacterium | reverse complement strand
GGAGATGACGGGTGGAAGTGTGGCGGTGAGAAAGCGCAGGGATAGCGGCGAGGGCCGCCTGGACGACGCGGCCCGGGCGGGCTGGCTCTACTACGTGGCGGGCAATACCCAGGACGAGATTGCCGCCAAGCTCGGCATTTCACGACAGTCGGCGCAGCGTCTCGTCTCCCTCGCGGTTTCCGAGCGCCTGGTGAAAGTGCGTCTCGATCACCCTCTGGCCGATTGCCTGGACCTGGCGCGCCGCCTGCGGGAGCGCTTTGGCCTCACCTATTGCGAGGTGGTGCCCAGTGACCCGGGCTCCGAATCCACCACCCTCGGCATTGCCGATGCGGCGGCGGCGGAGATCGAAAGGCAGCTGAAGTCGCCTGATATGAAGGTCATGGCGATCGGCACCGGCCGCACCCTGAAGGCGGCCAGCGAGTTGCTGCCGCGCATCGATGCGCCGGACAAGAAGATCGTCTCGCTGACCGGGAACTTTGCGCCCGACGGCTCGGCCGCCTTCTACGGCGTCATCTTCACCATGGCCGATGTCGTGAACGCGCGGCACTACCCGATGCCGCTGCCGGTCGTGGCGGCCTCGCCGGAGGAGCGCGATCTGCTGCACCGCCAGATCATCGTGCGCACCACACTGCAGCTCGCCGCGCAGGCCGACGTCACCTTCGTCGGCATCGGCGACCTCGGACCCAAGGCGCCGCTGGTGGAGGACGGCTTCATCACCAGGGACGAACTGGCCAACCTGAAGCAGGCGGGCGCGGTCATGGAGATCGTCGGCTGGGCCTTCGACGGGCAGGGCAGGCTCATCCAGGACCTGACCAATGCGCGCGTGGCCTCGGCGCCGCTGCCCTCTGTCGAGCGGTCGCAGGTTATCGCCGTCGCCATGGGCGAGGCCAAGCTGCCGGGGATCCGGGTCGCCCTGGAACACCACCTGGTGAACGGCCTGATCACCGACGAGCGCACCGCTGCAAAGCTCGCCGGCGACGGCTGACACAGCTTTCCTTCTGCCGCTGACGCGGCGGCGGGCGTAAGCTGGCTCATCTGAATCCCGTGTTGAAATGCTGCGGCGCAGCAACGATTCCGTCTTGACGTCGCACGTCATAATATGAGTAATTGCTCGTAACGTTGGCATTTGCTCAATAACGCCTCGGGGAGGAAAGCATGAAACTCACGCCATTCCTGTTGGGAACCTGTGCGGCCGCGCTCTTCGCCGGCCAGGCTCTCGCCGAAACCACCCTCACCATCGCCACCGTGAACAACGGTGACATGATCCGGATGCAGAAGCTGACGGATGACTTCAAGGCCAAGCATCCCGACATCACTGTCGAATGGGTCACCATGGAGGAGAACGTTCTCCGCCAGAAGGTGACCACGGACATCGCCACCAAGGGTGGCCAATACGACATCATGACCATCGGGACCTACGAGGTGCCGATCTGGGCCAAGCAGAACTGGCTGGTGCCGCTCGACAATCTCGGCGCCAGCTACGACGTCGACGACCTGCTGCCGGCGATCCGCGGCGGCCTCACCGTTGACGGCAAGCTCTACGCCGCGCCGTTCTACGGTGAGAGCTCCATGGTGATGTACCGCACCGACCTCTTCGAAAAGGCCGGGTTGGAGATGCCCGACGCGCCGACCTGGGACTTCGTCGCAGATGCCGCGCGTAAGATCACCGACAAGTCGAACGAGGTCTACGGCATCTGCCTGCGCGGCAAGGCCGGCTGGGGCGAGAACATGGCCTTCCTGACGGCCACCGCGAACTCCTTCGGCGCGCGCTGGTTCGACGAGAACTGGGAGCCGCAGTTCGACCAGGCCGCCTGGAAAGAGACGCTGACCTTCTACATCGACCTGATGAAGGACGCCGGCCCTCCGGGTGCCTCCTCCAACGGCTTCAACGAGAACCTGGCGCTGTTCCAGACCGGCAAGTGCGGTATGTGGATCGACGCCACCGTGGCGGCCTCCTTCGTGACCAACCCCGAGGAATCCCAGGTCGCCGACAAGGTCGGCTTTGCGCTGGCGCCGGACAACGGCCTCGGCAAGCGCGGCAACTGGCTCTGGGCCTGGTCGCTGGCGGTGCCGGCGGGTTCCGAGAAGACCGAGGCGGCGCAGCAGTTCATCGCCTGGGCCACCAGCAAGGACTACGCCAAGCTGGTCGCCGAGAAGGAAGGCTGGGCCAACGTGCCGCCGGGTACCCGCACCTCGCTCTATGAGAATGCCATGTACCAGGAGGCCGCGCCCTTCGCCGAGATGACCCTGGAGTCGATCAAGGCGGCCGACCCCAACAACCCGACCGTCGACCCGGTTCCCTATGTCGGCGTGCAGTTCGTGGCGATCCCCGAGTTTCAGGGCATCGGCACGGCCGTCGGCCAGCAGTTCTCCGCGGCCCTGGCCGGCCAGATTTCCGCCGAGCAGGCGCTGCAGAATGCGCAGAACCTGACCGAGCGCGAGATGAAGCGCAGCGGCTACATCAAGTAGGCGTATCCTCCCAGCGGGCCGTCCGCCATTCCGTGTCAAGGACGGCCCGCCTCTTTTCTACGCTTTCTGCGCCGCGCGCGGGCTCCGTGTAAACGATCGGGGCCGCAGCCGAAGGGGATCGGTGCCATGGCCACTCTGCAGACCCAGACAACTGCCCGCTTCATGATGGGACCCTCCGTCCTGCTGTTGCTGGCCTGGATGCTCGTGCCGCTCGGCATGACGGTCTACTTCTCCTTCCTGCGCTACAACCTGCTGATGCCGGGGATGGAGGAGTTCACCGGCTTCGGCAACTACGAGTTCTTCCTCACCGACCCGGCCTTCTTCGAGGCGATCGGCAACACCCTGCTGTTGGTCGGCGGCGTGCTGCTGATCACGGTGATCGGCGGCACCTTCCTGGCGATCCTGCTGGACCAGCCGTTCTGGGGGCAGGGCATCGTGCGCCTGCTGGTCATCGCGCCCTTCTTCGTCATGCCGACGGTCTCCGCCCTGGTGTGGAAGAACATGATGATGCATCCGGTGAACGGCCTCTTCGCCTGGATCGCCCGCGGCTTCGGTTTCGAGCCGATCGACTGGCTGGCGACCCTGCCGCTGTTCTCCATCATCATCATCGTCGCCTGGGGCTGGCTGCCCTTCGCCACGCTGATCACGCTCACCGCGCTGCAGTCGCTCGACCAGGAGCAGAAGGAAGCGGCGGAGATGGACGGCGCCGGTGCGGTCTCGATCTTCTTCTACATCACCCTGCCGCACATCGCGCGGGCCCTCACCGTGGTCACCCTCATCGAGACCATCTTCCTGCTTTCGGTCTTCGCCGAGATCTACGTCACCACGGGCGGCGGCCCCGGCACCGCCAGCACCAACCTGCCGTTCCTGATCTACATCCAGGCGCTGCTGCAGTACGACGTCGGCAGCGCCTCGGCCGGCGGCGTGGTCGCGATCATCCTGGCGAACATCGTCGCGGTCTTCCTGATCCGCATGATCGGCAAGAACCTGGAGACCTGAGCCATGGCGCGCGCTGTCACCACCCGACGCAAGGTCGTCTTCACCGCCATCGCCTGGCTGATCGGCCTGACCATCTTCTTTCCGGTGCTGTGGACCATCCTCACCAGCTTCAAGACCGAGGGCGAGGCGATCGCCACGCCGCCCAGTTTCTTCTTCTTCGAGTGGACGCTGGAGAACTACGTCGAGGTGCAGGAGCGCTCCAACTACCTGCGCCATGCCATGAACTCGGTCATCATCTCCGTCGGCTCGACGCTGCTCGGCCTGCTGGTGGCGATCCCGGCCGCCTGGGCCATGGCCTTCTCGCCGACCAAGCACACCAAAGACGTGCTGATGTGGATGCTGTCGACGAAGATGCTGCCGGCCGTCGGCGTGCTCATGCCGATCTATCTCATGTGCCAGTGGCTCGGCCTGCTGGATTCCCTGGTCGCGCTGGTGTTCATCCTCATGATGATGAACCTGCCGATCATCGTCTGGATGCTCTACACCTACTTCAAGGAGATTCCCGGCGAGATCCTGGAGGCCGCGCGCATGGACGGCGCCTCCCTGGGCAAGGAAATCGTCTACGTGCTGACGCCGATGGCGGTGCCGGGCATCGCCTCGACGCTGCTGCTCAACATCATCCTGGCCTGGAATGAGGCCTTCTGGACCTTGAACCTCACGTCCTCGCAGGCGGCACCCTTGACCGCCTTCATCGCATCCTATTCCAGCCCTGAGGGACTCTTCTGGGCCAAACTGTCGGCGGCCTCGACGCTCGCCATCGCACCGATCCTGGTCATGGGCTGGTTCAGCCAGAAGCAGCTGGTCCGCGGCCTGACCTTCGGCGCGGTCAAGTAAGGGGGAAATGAACCATGGGCGCCATCGTCCTGGAAAAGGTGACCAAGGAATTCAGCGGCGTGAAGGTGATCCCGGGCGTCGACCTGGAGATCGCCGACGGTGAGTTCGTCGTCTTCGTCGGGCCCTCGGGCTGCGGCAAGTCGACCCTGCTGCGGCTGATCGCCGGCCTGGAGGACGTCACCTCCGGCACCATCCGCATCGACGGGGTGGACGCCACCGGCCTGTCGCCGGCCAAGCGCGGCCTGGCCATGGTGTTCCAGTCCTACGCGCTCTACCCGCACATGAGCGTCTACAAGAACATCGCCTTTCCGCTGAAGATGGCCGGCATGGACGAGGCCGCCATCCGCCAGAAGGTGGAATCGGCGGCGGCGACGTTGAACCTCACCGACTACCTTGAGCGTCGGCCGGGCCAGCTTTCC
>DAIQBR010000322.1:0-4731 GCA_036781105.1 Kiloniellaceae bacterium | reverse complement strand
GCTGCCGCCCCCGATCCGCACACCAGGCGGACACCGTCTCTATACGATCGACGATCAGCGCCGCCTGCGCTTCATTCTGCGCGGCCGCGAACTTGGGTTCAGCATCGAGGAACTTCGCAGCCTGCTCTCGCTAGTCGATTCCCAGACCTACACCTGCGGCGAAATCTCCGACCTGACGACCGAACATCTCCAAAGCGTTCGGCAGAAGATCGCCGATCTCAAGAAGCTCGAACGGACCCTCGCGAAGATCTCCAAGGAATGCAGTGGCGGTGCGGTCCCCGAATGCCCCGTGATAGACGCTCTCTGGGCCGATGATTCTGCCTTAGGGTAGGCCGGTAGCGCCCTTGCTCCAGCAGCGCCGACGCATTGGCAGGTCCGGATCTGGCACGACCCTGACATCCGATGGCAGGCAGAGGGAGGCCGCTCAACTCCGGTATGGCGAGATTGGGGGCCCAGCTGCCGAGAATTTCACCTGATATGCCCTTAACGACCGTAGCTATGCGTCGCCCATAGAATCGCGCACGGCGCCGGCGAGCAGGGGGGCGACATCTATGGCGTTGCTCTGGTGACGCACAGTGTTCGTGGTCACGATCCGCGCCACCCCGGCAGCGATCAAATCCCGGTAGGCATCGCCCGCGAAGATACCGTGGACGGCGACACAGATGGGCGGTTGCATGCCGGCATGCTGGAGATGCTCGAGCGTCCCGATCAGGGTCCGTCCGCTCGAGACGATGTCGTCCACCAGAACCGGGATGTGGGTTTTCCAACGATCAACTTGGGGCACGGAAACCTCAACGTCACGGTCCCCGTGACGAACTTTCTCGAGCACCACGTGGGGCGCTGACGCAGCTTCGGCGACAGCTCCGACCCATTGGGCGCTCTCGCTGTCCGGCCCGATGAGCAGCGGCCGCTCGACATTCTCGCGGATCCAGTCGGCGAGCAGCGGCGCTGCGTGGACAGCGATGGTCGGCACACTGTAGATCTCCGCAAGGGAACGGTGGCGGTGAAGATGCGGGTCGACGGTCACCAGCCAGTCGAGCTCCTGACTGAGAAGACGCGCGAAATGCGTCGACGTCACGGCCTCGCCGGGCTCGAAGCGCTTGTCCTGTCGCATATAGGCGAGATAGGGCGCGACAAGGCCGACTGAGGCGGCGCCGAGCTCGCGGGCGGTCGCGGCCGCGAAGACGAGCGGCAGGAACTTGCTATCGGGGCGGTCGAGGGAGGACAGGAGTGCCACCGGGCGTCTGTTGGGCGAGGTGTCGTAGCGCAGATAGCTCTCGCCGTCGGGAAACTGCCGTCGGCTCAACTGCGCGATCTCGGCGCCGATGGTGGCCGCCAGTGACGTTGCCAGAGGCTCCTCGGGATCGAGGGCAACGAGCAGCGGCTGTGTCACAGATCCTCCGTCACGGCGATGATGTCCCCGTTGGCCGCAACGTAATCCAGGCTGTAGGCCAGCTCGCCGGGCGCATCGGCGTGCACGGTATAGAGCGGCGCGCCAACTTCGATCCACGTCCCGATCCGGACATGCAGCTCTACGCCCGCGGCTTTGGCGTCCGGTGCCCCGGCCAGCTTGGCCACCTTGGCCAGGCGCCGGTTGTCGATCGCCTCCACCCGGCCCGTCCGGGCGGCGGCGACCGGTTGCCGCTGGCGGGATCGCGGCGGCTCCCGCAGCCCGCCCTGGGCCTCGCAGATGCGTTGGAACTTGGACCAGGCCGCGCCGCGGCCCAGTGTTTTGCCCGCCATGGCTTCACCGCCGCCGCGCCCGGCGGCAGCACCGAGCTCGAGCAGGGCACCCGCCAGGGCGAGGGCCCGGGTACGCAGGTCGTCCGGCGCCTGCGGATCGCCCTGCAGCACTGCCAGAACGTCGCGAGCCTCCAGCGCTGGCCCGATGCCGCGGCCGACCGGCTGGCGACCGTCAGTGACCAGCGTACGGGCCACGAGACCGAAGGCCCTGGCGACGGCCATGAGATTCTCGGAGAGACTTGCAGCGGCCGACTCGCTGCGCACTTTGGCGGTCGGCCCGACCGGCAGGTCGAGAATGACATGGGTCGAGCCCGCCGCGATCTTCTTGGACAGCACCGAGGCGACCAGTTGGCCCTCGCTGTCAAGGTCGAGCGCCCGTTCGACCCGGATCAGGGTGTCGTCGGCCGGGCTCAGTCGCACTGCGCCGCCCCAGATCACGCAGCCGCCTTCCTGCTCTACGACACGGCGCATGGCCGGGATGTCGAGGTCGACCGGCGCCAGGGTCTCCATGGCATCGGCAGTGCCGGCCGGCGAGGTAATCGCGCGCGACGATGTCTTGGGCATGGTCAGGCCGCAGGCGACGGCAATCGCTACCACGATGGGCGTGGTGCGATTGCCCGGCAGTCCACCGACGCAGTGCTTGTCGACGATGGGCCGCATCGGCCAGCTCAGCCGCTCGCCGGCAACCGTCATGGCGCGCGTCAGGGCGATCATCTCCTGCAGGTTCAAGGGCCGGGCCGAACAGGCAGTGATGAAGGAGGACAGATGGATGTCGGAGTAGCGACCGCCGACGACGTCGGTGATGATTGCCGCAATGGCTGCATCGTCCAGCTCCCGGCCATAGACCTTGCCGCGTACCTTGCTCAGGGAGTCGAGCGGATCCGGATGGCTGACGGCGATCCTGCCGCCGTCGCCCAGCCCCAGGCGACTCCAGGCGGACTCGGACAGGCCGGCCTCGTCATGGGCGAGCAGATCACTGGTTACCTGGTGCAGCGTGGCGATGATCGAGCGCTTGCCGTTGGTCAGCCGCACGCGGTTGTGTGCAGCAAAACCTTCAGCCCGGCAGACATGGCAATCGCTGCGCATATAGATGATCGCCTCGTACTGGGAGTCTATGCCAAGGCGTCGGGCGCGGAGCCTGTGGAGATCGCCGGCCTCTTCAGGATGGCCCTGCCGTAGATCCTTGGTCATGGCAGTTCGGCTTCCTCGCGGTACTCCGGAACGTGGGCACTCCAGCCCAACTCTTCCTCGATGCGATGGCGCAGGCTGTCGGATGCCGACGGTTCGCCGTGCACCACAAAGGTCCGCCGTGGGGGCCGCGCGAAGTTGCCCAGCCAGGCCATGATCTCGTCGGAATCCGCGTGAGCCGAGAACATCGAAAGGTTGGCCACCTCCGCGCGCAGGGGCACGTAGGAACCGTGGATCTTCACGCGCTCGGCGCCGCCGGTCATCGCCGCACCGCGTGTGCCGCCTGCCTGAAAGCCCGCGAAGAGAATCGTGTTCTTCGGATCGGACGCCAGCAGCTTCAGGTGATGGAGGACCCGGCCGCCCGTCGCCATGCCGCTGGCGGAGATAATGACCTTCGGCATGGCGTCGCGGTCGAGTGCCTTCGACTCCTCGGCGCTGCGGGTGTAGCGGGCGACCGCGCAGGCTTTGCGACACTCGTCGGCGGTGAGCCGGTGTTCGCCGAGATGCTTGCAGAAGATCTCGCTGGCATTGATGGCCATCGGACTGTCGAGGAAAACCGGAAGATCCGGAATACGCCCTTGCGATTTGAGACGCTGCAGGTGGAACAGCAGCGATTGCGCGCGGCCGACGGCGAATGATGGCACCAGCACGGTCCCGCCGCGACCGGCTGTTCGGGTGATGGCTTCGGCGAGCGCGTCTTCGGGGTCCCGGCGATCATGCAGGCGGTTGCCGTAGGTCGACTCGATAAGCAGGTAGTGGGCTTCGCGCACCACCGCCGGGTCGACCATGGTGGCGGTGCCGGGGCGGCCTAGGTCACCGGAGAAAACGACCATCCGACCGCCGCTGGTGACCTTGACGACCGCCGCGCCGAGGATGTGACCGGCGGGAAGGAACTCGACTGAAAGCCCCTTGGCGACTTGGCGCTCCTCGTGAAAGGGGACAGCAGCGAAGGCGTCCAGCGCCCCCTCGGCATCTTCCTTGGTGTAAAGCGGAAGAGCCGGACGATGCCTGGAGAAGCCGTGGCGATTGGCGAACTGGGCATCCTGTTCCTGCAGGTGCCCGCTGTCCGGCAGCAGGATCGAGCAGAGGTCGCGGGTGCCGCCGGTACAGTACACGGTCCCCTTGAAACCATTCTTGATCAGCAGCGGTAGGTAGCCCGAGTGATCGAGGTGGGCATGGGTGAGCACAACAGCGTCGAGTCGCTTCACATCGACGGGAGGCGGCGCCCAGTTGCGCAGGCGCAGCTGCTTGAAGCCCTGGAAAAGGCCGCAGTCGACCAGGATGCGCGCGCCGTCGCTCTCTAGCAGGTACTTCGAGCCCGTGACAGTACCCACGCCGCCGAGGAAAGTGATCTTCATGGACATCTGTGCGGTTCCCTTGCTGCCCAGTGAACTTCCTCAGGTAAGGCAGAGGGCCTCGACCGGCTGACGGTGGCCCTTCAGTTCCTGCGGCGGGAGTTCCCGCCACGTCGCCTTTTGCCCCGCCTCTCCAGAGGCCTGCAGCAGGGCGCGCGAGAGCACGAAATCGCTGCCGACGTCGCGGCTGAGGCGCTCGAGCCGTTCGGCGACGTTCACCGTGTCACCGATGACCGTGTACTCCAAGAGTCGCTGATCCCCTACGGCGCCGGCGAAGACCTCGCCGTAGTGAGCACCGATACCGATGGCGACGGGAGGCTGCCCCGCGGCCCGCCGCTCCGCGGACCACTGCGACGCTGCTGCGAGGATGTCGAGAGCGCAGGTCACGGCGCGTGCGGCATCATCCTCCCTTTGAAGCGGACTGCCGAAGACCGCCATGATCGCA
>DAIQBR010000321.1:0-4774 GCA_036781105.1 Kiloniellaceae bacterium | reverse complement strand
GAAGGCGGCGCGGTGGTGAACGACCGCGCCGGGGTCATCGACCTGGTGCTGGTCGGCGAGGCGGCGACGCGCAGCGTGCGCGCCTACCGCAGCGGCGGCCGCATCTTCGAGAAAGGAGAGACCCCCGCAACCCTGGTGAGCAACGGCGAGAGCTGGCGGGTCACCGAGGAAGCCCTCCTCGGCCCGAACGGCGAAAGCCTCGCCCGCCTGCCCGGCCACGTCGCCTACTGGTTCGCCTGGTCCGGCTACCTCGGCGCCGAAGGCGAGGTGGGTTTCGAGTAAAGACTCGGCGCCCTAGGGACGCCGCCGCTGCTCCAGGATGCGCAGCACCGGCGTGACGAGGCGCCGGCGGGCGTCGTTGTTCTCCTGGTTCAGGCTGCCGGTGAGGATGATGCCGGTCTCCTGCCAGAGATAGCTGAAGGCGTTGTGCACGCCGACGTGGCCGACCAGGGTCATGCCGTCGTCCACCTCGATCTTGTACAGCCCCAGGCCGTAGCTCACCTTGCGGCCCTCGTCGGTCGGCTGCCAGCGCATCATCGCCGCCAGGCTCGCGGGCTTCAGCAGTTCGCCGTTCAGGAACAGCGCCGCCAGGAAGCGGTGCTGGTCGGCCAGGGTGCTGTAGAGGCCGCCGCCGGACCAGTCGGCGCTCTGCAGGCGGTTGCCCGTCACGTCCAGCCGCCCCTCGTAGGAATGGGCGACCGGCCCGCAGCCGGCGGGGGCGGCTTCTTCGAAGTACATCCAGGTGCAGGCCATGCCCAGCGGCGCCAGGATCTCCTCGCGCAGCAGGTCATGCAGCGCCTTGCCGAAGCGTTTCTCCAGCAGCAGGCCGAGCACCACGTAGTTGGTGTCCGAATAGCGATAGCAGCGCCCGGTCGCGCAGACCGGCGACATCCTGCCGGCCCAGTCGAGGAGTTCCAGGTGGTCCCACTGCTTGGATTCGTGGCTGTGCCAGACGTCGTAGAAGGCGTGGCTTTCCCAGTAGTCGGGCAGCCCCGAGCGGTGGGCCAGAAGGTCGCGCAGGGAGGTCGCTTCCAGGGTGCGCCGGAAGCCGTCGTTCCTGACGCGGCGCAGCAGCCAGTCCGCATCCTCGACCATGGCGAGGGCGGGGGCATCGAGATCCACCAGCCCCCGCTCGGCATAGATCAGCGTCAGGGCGGCGACCAGCGTCTTGGTGATGCTCGCCAGGCCGAAGGGCGTCTCCGGCGTCAGCGGCCCGCCGTCCGCGCCGCCGCGGCGGCCGGCCGCATAGGCTTCGACGGACTCTCCCGGGCCGGCGACCAGGATCAGCCCGCCGCCGCGGCCGCCCGGATTGGCCGCCGTCGCGCGCTCAAGCGTTTCGGGAATGGTCTGCATGCTGTAGTCGGCCGACATGCCGCAACCGGGAAGCACGACCGCCAGGACGGCGAGGAGGCTCTGCCGGAGCCTGCGCGGAAATCTCACCAAGTCTGCTCTCTCCACAACAGGCCGCCTCGCGTCGGCCGGGGGCCGGGCGTGTCATTCGCTGCCGGACCGGCGCCACTTTCCGGGCAGCTAGTGCAGCAGCGCGACGGCCAGACAATAGGCCTGTCCGTTCAGCCGGGCGCTCACCGAGCGGAACGCGATCCTGGGCGGCGGATCAACAATGTCCGTCCTTAAGTATACCTCCCCCCGTAAGTACACCTCCCCGCGGGCCGGGTCGACCTCGAGATCGTGAAACTCCAGCTGGGCGCCCAGGCCCAGGGCCTTGGCGGCGGCCTCCTTGGCGCACCACAGCGCGAGGAAAGCCTCGGCGGCCTGCCCGGGCGGCACCGCGGCCAGCCTTGTGCGCTCGCCGGCGCAGAGGGCTTCGGGCAGCAGCGCCGCGGCGGCGCTGCAGAGCTCCAGGTCGATGCCGACCTCGTAACGGCTCACCGCCAGCGCAACCGCCTCGCCGGCGTGGGAAAGATTGAACCGCAGCGCCGGCTGCACCGCGCTCAGGGCCGGCTTGCCGTGCGGGCCTTCGATCAGGCGCCAGTCCGCCGGGGCGGTCATGCCGTTCACCTTCTGCGACAGGACCTGCCGCAGCAGGCAGCGGCCGGCGACGTAGGCGCGCCAGGCCTCGCCATGGGTGATCTGCCGCGCATGCGCCCACTCCGCGGCGCTGAGGACCTGCCGCGGGTCGCTCGCGCCCAGCACTTCCTCGACCATGTGCAGGCGCACGTCGACAGCCTCGTCGGGCGGCGGCCGCGTCGAGGCACGGCAGGTGGTGGATTGCGCAATCGCTTGCGGCATGGCGGCGACCTTTCACAGTCGGTGATCCTGGCCTAGGCCATCCGGCCCTCGTCCGCTCCCCGGAATCGTCTGCGCCGCTGCGTCCCTTGCAGCTTGCGAAGCGGCTGCACCGGCTCCGGCGGCGCATCATGAGGCCGCGGGCGGCGCGCTGGGCCGCGGCAGCCTTGGCCGAAGCCGCGACCTGGCGCAGGCGGCGCTGCTTTGCCCCTACCTGGCGCGCGGGCGCCTGGACCGGCCGGGCGGAGATGCAGCGCGCCGGATTGCCCTGCCACCTTGTGCCGGCCGGCAGCATCTCGCCCTTCATGAGAAAGGCGTTGGCGCCCAGGCTGACACCCTCTTCCATCTCGACACCGTAGTGCACGAAGGCGTTGCAGCCGATGCTGCTGCCGGCGCCGATGTGCACGCGGTCGGCCTTGAAGACGGCTTCTTCCAGCGAGTGCGCCTGCAGCACACAGCCCTGGTTGAGGGTCACGAAGTCGCCGATCTCCAGCAGCGTCTTGTCGTAGAGATTGGCGCCGTCGTCGAACACCTTGCGGCCGATCTTCACACCCAGCAGGCGCGAGATGAGGTTTTTTAACGGTGTTCCACTGTAGATTCCGACCATGGGAGTGGCGCAGAATTTCCAATGCCGCTCGTGCCTCAGGAAACTGCGGTCGTACAGCCCGCTGACCTGCGGCTTCAAGCGGCCGAAGCCGAGGCTCGCCCGCTCCACGAGAATCCAGTAGGCCGTGCCGAAAAGCCACAGGACGGTGCCGCCGGCGATCAGCGCGCTGGCGCCGTGGATCGGGTAGTAGAGCACCGCCAGGTAGGTGACGAGCAGGCCGAGGGTACCGGCCACCAGGTGCGCGACCATATAGAGCGCCATGGTGGTCAGGTTGACGCGGTTCTTGTGGCGCAGCAGGACACGCTGCCGTGCCGGATCGATCTCGGCCGCCTCGCGGTCGCGGTCGACCGCGCGCGGAATCTCGAAGCTGGGCGACCCCAGCAGCCCGACGTTCTCGCGCCGCGGCCCGTCCAGCGGCACCAGCACCTTGGTGCCCAGCAGCAGGTTGTCGCCCAGGGCGGCGTCGCACGGCAACAGGATGTTGTTGCCCAGGTAGGTGTTCTTGCCGATCGCCACGCTGCCGAGCCGGAACGAGCTGCTCGACATCTCCACGTTGGCCATGGCCAGGCCGTCCGACACCATGGTGCGCGGCCGATGTCGCAGAGGAAGGGATTGTCGTGCTTCTGGTCCAGGCCGAAGTTGGCGCCGGTCTGCTTCACCCGGTTCAGCTTGTAGCCGATGAACTTCAGGTAGTTGACGATGTAGGAGCTGTCGCCGAACAGCAGGTTGAACGCTCCGATGTTGCTGACGCCGGAGAGCCAGCCCTGCAGGAAATAGTGGACGCCGAACAGCGGATAGGCGCGGCCCGGGGTCAGGAAGAGGTTCAGCAGCCGGGGCACGAGGTAGATGGACAGTATGCCGAGCGGCGTGAAGATCGCAAAGAGCGCGAAGGAGACGATGGCGACCGGCGGTGCCAGGGCGGCGATGACCTGCAGCGGTGCCGAATAGTCGAGCAGCGCCGCGCCGCTCCAGGCGTAGAGGTAGGGAAAGACATAGTAGACGATGATCACCGGCAGCGGCACGAAGGGCAGGCCGAGGGCCACGAAGATCGCGGTGTAGAGCCAGCGCCGCAGCGCCGTGCAGCTTTGCGGCTCGACGCGGCAGTAGTTCGTCGTGGTCTCCTGCGCCGGCGTGCCGTGATAGCGCTTGCCGTCGGGCACGCGCTGGCCGCGGCTGAGGCAGGAGGAATGGCCGAGCTGGCTGCCGTCGCCGAGAACGCTGTCGATCTCGACGACGCTGGCGGTGCCGACGAAGGCGTCGCTGCCGATGGCGATCGGCCCGATGTGGATCATGTTGCCTTCGGCGTGGTAGCCGGGCAGCGCCGTGCCGCTGCGGATCAGCGTGTTGTCGCCGACCGAGAAGAGGTCGGTGCCGATGGGCGCGGCGGAGCGGATCGAGGTGTTGCGGCCGACCCGGGCGCCGAGCAGGCGCAGGTAGACGTTGTAGACCGGCCCGCCGCGGAACAGCACCAGCGGCGAGGCCGCCAGCAGGCCCCTCACCAGCCAGAAGCGGAAGTACCTGAGGCTCCACACCGGGAAGCTTGTCGCTTTCCAGCGGCCGATCAGCAGCCACTTGGCGGCGAGCGGCACCGCCAGCCAGACGAGGGTGAGCCCCCAGGAAAACGCCAGGATGCGCAGGTAGAGCTG
The DNA here is from genome assembly GCA_036781105.1 of Kiloniellaceae bacterium. GTDB lineage: Bacteria > Pseudomonadota > Alphaproteobacteria > Kiloniellales > Kiloniellaceae > Pelagibius. The sequence continues at coordinate 274 of DAIQBR010000321.1, read as the reverse complement.
CGGCAGGTCGTCGACCACGGCCCAGGTCCAGTGGAAGCCGGTCAGGAGCGTCCACAGGGCCAGCAGGCCGGCGCCGACACCGCTGGCGACCTGCAGCGCGCCGCAGCCGTAGTAGGAGAGATTGCTGGGCCGGTGCAGCGGCGCCGGGGCCGCGGCGGGCAACGCGGCGGCGGGGCCCGTCTCCGATGGGCGCGCGGCCAGGCTGGCGGCGAGCTTCTCGACGCTCGGGTTCTGGTAGACGTCGCGCATCGAGATGTCCGGCAGGCTGCCGCTG
>DAIQBR010000320.1:1760-4783 GCA_036781105.1 Kiloniellaceae bacterium | reverse complement strand
AGTCTTTCCCTCCACCGCCGCCGTCGCGGGTGGTAGAGCGCGTGCGCGGCGGTTCGGGATCCTCGATCACCAGGAAGCGGGCCAATTCGATGTCCCAGAACAGCTTGATCCGCTTGCCCGGCTCGTGTGTCACGGTCTGGCTGTAGATCTCCTTGCCGTCCTTGGTGGCGACGATGTTGATGGTGCCGTCGAGCTTGTCCAGGGGGAAGCTCGCGTTGTGTTCCTGCTCCGGCGCCAGGTTGTTCACTTCCATCAGCGTCTCGCCCTGCCCGTTGGTCAGGCGATAGTCGCCGCGCGGCAGGTTGGAGGGTGTGTATGTAGCGTCAAGCAGCAGTTCCGGCGGATCGATCATCGGGGGGTCGCAGGTCATGGCCGTGGCCGAAAGCGACAGTGCTGCGAAAATCGATACGACGGTCCTGTGGCGAATACGCATGCCGGCGGCTCCCCCAATTACGCGTAGCGGGTAGGACTATAGCCTCATCGCGGCGCGGCGACCAACCCGCGCAAAAGAGACGGCCCCTCACGCCTGCGCGAGGGGCCGTTGTCGGGTGAACGGCGGTTGCGTTGCCGTGTGGAATTTATTGTTTGGCGAGCACGCCGCGCAGCTTGGTGAAGATCTCGTCGAGGTGCTTGTCCTCGCAGACCAGCGGCGGCGAGACCAGGGCGCAGTCGCCGGTCATCTTCACCATGCAACCGGCATCCCAGAGCTCCTGCATCACCTTCAGCCCGCGCCCGCCGGGCTGGTTCAGCGGCGCGAGGTCGATGCCGCCGACCATGCCGTAGCCGCGGATGTCGACGACGATGTCGAGATCCTTCATGGAGTAGAGCGCGTCGAGGAACTTCGGTGCCATCTTGCCGGCACGCTCGACGAGCTGCTCCTGCTCGAAGATGTCGCGGGTGGCGATCGCCGCGGCGGAGGCCACCGGGCAGCCGGAGTAGGTGTAGCCGTGGAACAGCTCGATGCCGGCTTCAGGGGCCGCGTCCATCAGCACCTGGTGCACCTTCTCGTTCACCGCCACGGCGCCCATCGGCACGACGCCGTTGGTCAGCGCCTTGGCCATGGTGATGATGTCGGGCACCACGCCGAAGCTGTCGGAACCGAACTGCTTGCCGGTGCGCCCGAAGCCGCAGATGACCTCGTCGAAGATCAGCAGGATGCCGTGCTTGTCGCAGATCTCGCGCAGGCGCTGCAGGTAGCCCTTCGGCGGCACCAGCACGCCGGTCGACCCGGCGATCGGCTCGACGATGCAGCAGGCGATGGAGTCCGCGCCGTGCAGGTCGACGAAGCGCTGCAGGTCGTCGGCCAGTTCGGCACCGGTCTCCGGCTGGCCCACGGTGAACTTGTGCTCCGGCAGGTGGGTGTGGCGCAGGTGCAGAGAGCCCGGCAGGCCGAGGCCGAAGGCCTTCTTGTTGTTCACCATGCCGGCGACCGCGAGGCCACCGAAGTTCACGCCGTGATAGGCGCGCTCGCGCCCGACCAGGCGCATGCGCTGCCCCTCGCCCTTGGCCTTGTGGTAGGCCAGCGCGATCTTCAGGGCGGTGTCCACGGACTCCGAGCCGGAGTTGGTGAAGAAGATGTGGTTGAGGTCGGCGGGGGTGACCGCCGCCAGGCGGCGGGCCACCTCGAAGGACGCCGGGTGCCCGAACTGGAAGGGCGGCACGTAGTCCATGGTGGTCAGCGCCTCGTGCACCGCTTCGGCGATCTCGCGCCGGCCGTGGCCGGCGGCGACGCAGAACAGGCCGGCGGAACCGTCGATGATCTTGGTGCCGTGATCGCTGGTGAAGTAGACCCCCTCGGCACGGTTGATGATCCGCGGGTTCGCCTTGAAATGGCGGTTCGCGGTAAACGGCATCCAGTGCTGCTCGAGCGAGTTGGGAATCGGCGGGATGAAGTTCATCGGCCTGACTTTCCTAGGGTTTTCGCGAGTTGATCCGAATTCTTGGCCCGCAGTCTAGACCGCCCCCGAAGGGGCGAGCTAGACCCAATCGGGTGCTGACCGTGAGGCCAGACGCGCCCTGCCCTCACAGCCCGAGAGCCTCCTCCGCCGGCACGAAGGCCAGGCCGTGGGCCTCGGCGACGGCCTTGTAGGTGATCTTGCCGCCGGCCACGTTGAGGCCCGCCTTCAGGTGCGGGTCTTCGGCCAGGGCGACGCGGTGGCCCTTGTCGGCCAGCGCCAGCGTGAAGGGCAGCGTCGCGTTGTTCAGCGCGATGGTCGAGGTGCGCGCCACGGCGCCCGGCATGTTGGTGACGCAGTAGTGCACGCAGCCTTCCTCGATGTAGGTCGGGTCGGCGTGGGTGGTGCCGCGCGAGGTCTCGAAGCAGCCGCCCTGGTCGATGGCGATGTCGACCAGCACCGAGCCGGGGCGCATCTGGCGCACCATCTCGCGGGTCACCAGCTTGGGCGCAGCGGCGCCCGGCACCAGCACGGCGCCGATCACCAGGTCGGCGCCGATAACGTGGCGCTCGATGGCGTCGACCGTCGAATAGATGGTGTTCAGCATCGGGCCGAACTGCAGGTCGAGTTCGTAGAGGCGGTCCAGCGAGCGGTCGAGCACGGTGACGTGGGCCTCCATGCCCATGGCCATGCGCGCCGCGTTGGTGCCGGAGACGCCGCCGCCGATGATGACCACGCGGGCCGCCGCCACGCCGGGCACGCCGCCCAGCAGCATGCCGGAGCCGCCCTGGTACTTCTCCAGGCAGTGGGCGCCGACCTGCACCGACATGCGCCCGGCGACCTCGCTCATCGGCGCCAGCAGCGGCAGGCCGCCGCGCGCGTTGGTCACCGTCTCGTAGGCGATGGCGATGCAGCCGGACTTCACCAGGCCCTCGGTCTGCGGCAGGTCGGGCGCGAGGTGGAGGTAGGTGAACAGCACCTGGCCCTTGCGCAGGCGGGCGTACTCGACGGGCTGCGGCTCCTTCACCTTGACGATCATCTCTGCCTTGGCGAAGACCGTCTCCGCGTCCGGGGCGATCTCCGCGCCGGCGGCGCGGTAGTCCTCGTCGGTGAAGCCGATGGCTTCGC
>DAIQBR010000320.1:0-1675 GCA_036781105.1 Kiloniellaceae bacterium | reverse complement strand
TTTTTGATCTCCTTCGGCACGCCGACCAACATGATGAACCGTCCTCTCTTCGCTTATTTCGGGATTCCACAGGATCTGCGGGTTCTCGCCCTGCGGCGGCGGATTGGCACGCAAAACAGCCCGCTCGCCGCGCACCCTAGTGCGGCGGACCGGGAACTTCCAGAGCCAGATTTTCCCAGCGATTGAGGCCAGGCCGAGGCCAGACGGCGGCCCGCTAGTCGTCGGCCAGCAAAGCGTCGTGCAGGGCGTCCCAACTCGCCCGGTCGGGGGCCATGAGCAGGCCGAGATCCTTGTAGCGGTCGGCCGTGTAGGGGGTGCCGTCGAAGCAGAGGGCGATGCCGCCGGCCTCGCGGTGCAGCAGAGTGCCCGGCAGGTGGTCCCAGGGCATCAGGCGGGTGAACAGCGAGAAGTGGGTCTCGCCGGCGGCCAGGCGCAGGTATTCGGCGCCGGCGCAGCGCAGCGACTTCACCGCCGCCACGCGGCCGCGGCGCTGATCGATACGTCGGGCGAGCTCCTTGGGGGCATAGGAGGAGGCATGCAGGCTACCGGTCATGCGCGCGGGAATGTCCGCGGCGGCCGCCTTCAGGCGCTGGCCACCCATCCAGGCGCCGCTGCCCGCCTCGCCGATGCCGAAGCGGCCGCTGACCGGCTCCAGGATCCAGGCGGCCTGTGCCTCGGCATGCCGGGCCAGCGCCACCATGATGGCGAAGACCGGCCGACCGTGGGCGAAGTTGCGGGTGCCGTCGATGGGATCGATGATCCACACCGGGGCGTCGCTGTGAAGCTGTTCCATCAGGGCGGGCTCGGCGTGCACCGCCTCCTCCCCCACCACCAGGGAGCCCGGCAGCAGGTCCTGCAGCCGCGCGGTGAGCTGCCGCTCGACCTCGACGTCGACCACGGTGACCAGCTCGCCGGCGACCTTCTCCTCGATCTCGTGGGCGGCCAGCGCCTGGAAGCGCGGCAGGACTTCCGCCGCGGCGATCTCTTCGATCACGGCGGCGACCTTGGCGACGTCGATCAATGCGGCTCCCGGATTGCAGTTCAGCTGTGAGAGGGCGGACGGGCGCCCAGGATAGGCCTTGGGCGGAAATGGAAAAAGGGCCGCGGCGATGCCGCGGCCCTCGTTCCTTAGCCGAGAGGCTGGGCTGCTTAGAAGCCCATGCCGCCCATGCCGCCCATGCCACCCATGTCCGGAGCCGGCGGGGCGTCGGCGACCATGGCCTCGGTGGTGATCAGCAGACCGGCGATCGACGCGGCGTCCTGCAGCGCGGTACGCACGACCTTGGTCGGGTCGATGATACCGGCCTTGAACATGTTCACGTACTTGCCGTTCTGGGCGTCGAAGCCGAGCGAGGGGTCCTTGGCGTCGTTGATCTTGCCGACGACGATGGAGCCTTCGTGACCGGCGTTCTCGGCGATCTGACGGATCGGCGCCTGCAGGGCACGGGCGATGATCTCGATGCCGACACGCTGGTCGTCATTGGCGACTTCCAGCTTGGCCAGCACCTTGGCGGCGTTCAGCAGCGCGGTGCCGCCGCCGATGACGATACCTTCCTCGACCGCGGCGCGGGTGGCGTTCATCGCGTCTTCGACGCGATCCTTACGCTCCTTCACCTCGGTCTCGGTGGCGCCGCCGACACGCAGCACGGCCACGCCGCCGGCCAGCTTGGCCAGC
>DAIQBR010000319.1:2494-4793 GCA_036781105.1 Kiloniellaceae bacterium | reverse complement strand
CAGGGCGTCGGCCTTGGGCGACAGCCCCGCCGCGCCGAGTGAGAGCGGATGCTCCTCCGACACGATGCCCTTGGCCTTGTAGGTGGTGACGAAGGGCACAGAGAAATCTTCCCAGAAGCGCTCGATGGCCTCGGCAGCTTCGTCGGCCAGGGCATCGAGGCCGACGATCATCACCGGGCGCTCGGCCTCCTCCAGCCAGAGCCGCGCCCGCTCCAGGTCGTGGCCCGCTGCCGGCACCACCGGGCCCGCCGGCGGGCGGCGGCGCAGGACGTGCGGCACCACCACCGCGTCGGCCACCGAGATCGGCACGTCGATGTGCACCGGCCCGGCGCGCGGATCGGTGGCGATGGCGACCGCCTTGTCGGCGATGACGTCGGCGCCCTCGGCGGTCAGGCGGAACGACGCCTTGGTGATCGGCCGCAGCACCTGCTGGTGGTCGAGAACCTGGTGGGTGTAGGTCAGCGCGTCGGTTTCGTCGATGCAGCCGGTCAGCACGATGAGCGGCACCCGGTCCTGCTCGGCATTGGCGACGACGTTCACGCCGTTCACCACGCCCGGCCCCACCGTGGCGACCAGGATGCCCGGCGCCCCCGTGCGCTGCCACACGCCCTCGGCCATGAAGCCCGCCGCGTTCTCGTGCTTGGCCAGGACGAAGCGGATACCCGCCGCCTCCAGCGCATCCACCAGGGTCAGCACCTCGCCGCCCGGCATGCCGAAGGCATAGCGGCAGCCGGCCTCGTGGAGTCGCCGCGCCACCAGGTCGGCGGCGCGGAGTTTGTGGGATGTCATCTGTGCCCCCGGTCAGCAGTCAGTTCCACGGCACTCTAACCGCGTGACAAGGGCGCTGTCTTGGCGTCGCTCGGTTACCCACAGCGTGAAGAGAACAAAACGGCACCATCGCCCTTCACCCGCCCCGGCCGGCGGTCTATCCTCACCCCCGTGACCCAGCTTGCCCTGCTTTCCGAGCCCGCGCTCTCCGTCTTGCCGCCGCGCTTTGCCGCGTGGTTCCGGGAGCGCGGCTGGGCGCCGCATCCGCACCAGCTTGCCATGCTGGAAGCCGCGCGCGACGGCGCCTCGGCGCTGCTCATCGCGCCGACCGGCGGCGGCAAGACCCTGGCCGGCTTCCTGCCCTCCCTGGTCGAGCTGGCAGAACGGCCGTACGAGGGCCTGCACACCCTCTACATCTCGCCGCTGAAGGCCCTGGCGGTGGACATCCACCGCAACCTCACCCAGCCGATCGAAGAGATGGGCCTGGAGACCGCCTGCGAGACGCGCACCGGCGACACGCCCCGGAATCCCTCGCGTTGCTGCTCAGCTACTACGACGCGCCGCAGGTCTTCGGAAACCTGCGCTGCGTGGTGATCGACGAGCTGCACGCCTTCGCCGGGACCAAGCGCGGCGACCTGCTGGCCCTCGGTCTCGCCCGCCTGCAGAGCCTCAGCCCGGGCCTGCGCCGGGTCGGCCTCTCGGCCACGGTGCACGATCCCGACTGGCTGGCCGGCTGGCTGTCGCCCACGGCGGAGCCTTCCGGCGTGCGCCGCGTCATCGGGCGCGACGGCGCCGAGGCCGAGGTCGAGATCCTCACCACCAAGGAGCGCCTGCCCTGGTCCGGCCACATGGCGGTGCACGCCCTGGCCGAGGTCTACCAGCGCATCCGGCAGGCCGGCACCACCCTGGTCTTCGTGAACACCCGCGCCCAGGCCGAGATCTGCTTCCAGGAGCTGTGGCACCTGAACGAGGACGCGCTGCCCATCGCGCTGCACCACGGCAGCCTCGCCGTCGAACAACGCCGCAAGGTCGAGGCGGCCATGGCGGCGGGCAAGCTGCGCGCGGTGGTGGCGACCTCCTCCCTCGACCTCGGCATCGATTGGGGCGACGTCGACCTGGTGATCCAGGTCGGCGCGCCCAAGGGGTTGAGCCGTCTGGTCCAGCGCATCGGCCGCGCCAACCACCAGCTCGACCAGCCGAGCCGCGCCCTGCTGGTGCCGGCCAACCGCTTCGAAGTGCTGGAGTGCCGCGCCGCCCTGGAAGCGGTGAAGGCGCGCTCGCTGGACGGCGACGCGCCCAGGCCCGGCGGACTTGATGTGCTGTCTCAACACATCCTCGGCACCGCCTGTTCCGGGCCCTTCCGCGCCGAGGATCTCTACCGGGAAATCACCTCAGCTTTTCCCTATAAGCATCTGAGCCGAAAGGACTTCGACCGCACGCTGGATTTCGTCGCGACGGGCGGTTACGCGCTGAAGAGCTATCAGCGCTACCGCCGGCTGGGCCTCGATGCCCATGGCTTTTACCGGGTTTC
>DAIQBR010000319.1:0-2484 GCA_036781105.1 Kiloniellaceae bacterium | reverse complement strand
ACTGAAGAGTTATCAGAGGTATCGACGCTTAACCATTGATAAGGATGGATTTTATCGCGTTTCGCACATTGAACACGTAAAGCGCTACCGCATGAACGTCGGCACCATCGTGGAGGCGCCGGTGTTAAAGGTGCGTCTGAGGAACGGCCGCGTTCTGGGTGAGGTGGAGGAGTATTTCGTCAACGGCCTGCTGCCCGGCGACAGCTTCATCTTCGCCGGCCAACTCTTGGCCTTCGAAGGGATGCGGGAGAACACCGTGGTGGTGAGCCGCGCCGCCGGCGGCGATCCCAAGGTGCCGGCCTACGCCGGCGGGCGGCTGCCGCTGTCGACCCACCTGGCCGACCGCGTGCGCGACATCCTGGAGCACCCGGAGGCCGGCCACGACCTGCCGCCCGCCGTCGGCGAGTGGCTGCGCCTACAGCGCTGGCGCTCGCAGCTGCCGCCGGCCGACGGCCTGCTGGTGGAGTCCTTTCCGCGCGGCGAAAAAGCCTTCCTGGTCGCCTACTGCTTCGAGGGCAGGAACGCGCACCAGACTCTCGGCATGCTGCTGACCCGCCGCATGGAGCGCGCCGGCCTCTCGCCGCTCGGCTTCGTCGCCACCGACTACGTCATCGCGGTGTGGAGCCTGAAGCCCGCCGAGAATATCGATGCGCTCTTCGACGAGGACATGCTGGGCGACGACCTGGAGGAATGGATGGCCGAGTCCTCGATGTTGCGGCGGACCTTCCGCAACGTGGCGGTCATCGCCGGTCTCATCGAGGCGCGCACGGCGGGGCAGGAGAAGTCCGGCCGGCAGGTGACCTTCAACGCCGACCTCATCTACGACGTGCTGAGAAAGCACGAGCCCGACCACATCCTGCTGCAGGCGACCCGCGCCGACGCCGCCGGCGGCCTCACCGATATCGGCCGCCTGGCCGCCATGCTGAAGCGGGTGAAGGGCCGTATCCGCCACCGCCGCCTGGACCGCATCTCGCCGCTCGCCGTCCCCGTGCTGCTGGAGATCGGCAAGGAGCAGGTTTATGGGTCGGGCCTCGACGAGCTGCTCGACGAGGGCGCCCAGGCGCTCATCGCCGAGGCGACCGAGGGGATGGAATCCGGCCGGGGACAGGCGGAACTGCCCCTATGAGTGCGACGCTCCACAGGTCCGGCCGTTTGCTGGTGAATGGCGTCGAACTGCAGGGCGACGTGACCGGCGCCCTGATCTGGCCGGCGCGCCGCCTCGCGGTGGTGGCCGACCTGCACTTCGAGAAGGCGACCGCCTTCGCCCGGCGCGGCCAGTTCCTGCCGCCCTACGACACAGCGGCAACCCTGGACAAGCTGGAGGACGTCATCCTCCGTCACGGGGTCGAGCGGGTTATCTGCCTCGGCGACTCCTTCCATGACGGCGAGGCCGCCGCGCGCGTCGACTCGGTCCAGGCGGCGCGCCTGCAGGCGCTCACCGCGCGCATCGAGTGGACCTGGATCGCCGGCAACCACGACCCTTCCCCGCCCGACGACTGGGGCGGCCGCGTGCTGGAGGAGGTCACCGAGGGCGCCCTCACCTTCCGCCACGAGGCCGCGCCGGATGCGCGCGGCGGGGAGGTGTCCGGCCACTTCCACCCCAAGGCGGCGGTGACGCTGCGCGGCAAGCGCATCTCCGCGCCCTGCTTCGTCACCGACGGCCGGCGCCTCATCCTGCCCGCCTTCGGCGCCTTCACCGGCGGCCTCAACGTGCTCGACCCGGCCATATCGCGCCTGTTCCGCCGCGGCTTCCAGGCCACCCTGCTGGGCCGCAACGGCCTCTTCGCCTTCCCCCAGCGCGTGCTGGTCTAGAAAAAGAAGCGGCCGTCCTCGGGAGGAGGAACGGCCGCTTGCAGTGGCAGCAACGGATGGGGGGAAGGAGCGCTGCTGCTTCGGGTTCAGGGAACGTCGATACCGCCGGTTACTTAGGGAGTACGACGGTGTCGATCACGTGGATCACCCCGTTCGAGGTCTCGATATCGGCCTGGATCACCTTGGCGTTATCGACAGACACACCGCCGTTCAGGGCATTGATGCTGAGGTCACTGCCCTGGACCGTGCCGGCCATCATCTGCTTGTTGGCGATGTCGGCGGACATCACCTTGCCCGGCACTACGTGGTAGGTGAGGATCGCCACCAGCTGATCCTTGTTCTCCGGCTTCAGCAGGTTCTCGACGGTACCGGCGGGCAGCTTGGCGAAGGCCTCGTCGGTCGGGGCGAAGACGGTGAAGGGGCCGTCGCCCTTCAGGGTGTCGACCAGGCCGGCCGCCTGCACCGCAGCGACCAGGGTCTCGAACTGGCCGGCGGAAACGGCGGTGTCAACGATGTCGGCCGCCTTGGCGGCAACGGCGGAAAGGGCCAGCGGCGCCGCAACGGCGGCGGCAAGAACGGCACGGGAAATCACATTCATGGGGGGATCCTTCCTGAGGGAACGGTTGCGGTTGTCGTCGTGCCGGGCCGGCGGTGCAGGACCGTCATTCCCTT
>DAIQBR010000318.1:0-4799 GCA_036781105.1 Kiloniellaceae bacterium | reverse complement strand
GCAGAAAACCCTTGCACCGGGGCCGTCCATACATGTTCCGAGCATCCAGGGCGGCCACTGCGTCGCTTGCCCTGGACCCTCGGGACAAGCCCGAGAGTGACAATTGAGAAGGGTCAGCCCTTGCCCTTGCCTTTACCCCCGCCGTCCTTCGGCGCTTCGTCGCTGTCCTGGGCCTGCACCTTCACAAAGCTGCCCGGCGCGTCTTCCAGGACCTTCAGCTTGCCGTCGCCGGGCTTGCGCGCCGGGACCTTGCCGTTGCCGAAGTCGGTGACCCAGGACTGCCATTCCGGCCACCAGGAACCGGCGTGCTCTGCGGCGCTGTTGCACCAGTCGTCGGGGGCGGGCGGGTTCTTGTCGTTGGTCCAGTAGCCGTACTTCTGGGCCTCCGGCGGATTGACCACGCCGGCGATGTGGCCGGAGCCGGCGAGGATGAACTTCACCGGTCCGCCGAGCAGCTGCGTTGCCGAGTAGGTCGCCTTCCAGGGCGCGATGTGGTCCTCGCGGGTGGAGATCAGACAGGCCGGCACCTTCACCTTGGAGAGGTCGATCTTCACGCCCTTCAGCGAGATCCCGCCCGGCTCCACCAGCTTGTTCTCCTGGTACATCTTGCGCAGGTAGAAGCTGTGCATGGCCGCCGGCATGCGCGTCGAATCGGAATTCCAGTACAAGAGGTCGAAGGGGAAGGGATCCTTGCCCATGAGGTAGTTGTTCACCACGAAGGACCAGATGAGGTCGTTGGCGCGCAGCATGTTGAAGGTGGTCGCCATGTCGGCGCCTTCGAGATAGCCCTTGTCCTTCATCTTCTCTTCAAGGGCCGCGAGCTGCACCTCGTCGATGAATACGCCGAGCTCGCCGGCATCCTTGAAGTCCATCATGGTGGTGAAGAAGGTCGCCGACTTTACGCGGCTGTCCTTCTTGGATGCCATGTAGGCCAGCGTGCAGGCGAGCAGCGTGCCGCCCAGGCAGTAGCCGATGACGTTGGCATCCTTCTCGCCGGTCGCCTGCTCGACGGCATCCAGCGCGGCCAGCGGTCCGTCGACCATGTAGTCCTCGAAGGACTTCGCCTTCAATTTCGTGTCCGGGTTCACCCAGGAGATCACGAAGACCGTGTGGCCCTGTTCGACGGCCCAGCGGATGAAGGAGTTCTTCGGCTTGAGATCGAGAATGTAGAACTTGTTGATCCACGGCGGGATGATCAGCAGCGGACGCTTGAAGACCTCTACGGTCGAGGGCGCGTACTGGATGAGCTGCATGAGCTCGTTCTGGAACACCACCTTGCCCGGCGTCACCGCGATGTTCTCGCCCAGCTTGAAAGCCTCGACGTCGGTCATCTTGATCTTGAGGCGGCCCTTGCCGCGCTCGAGGTCGTCGAGCAGGTTGTGCAGGCCCTTCACCAGGTTCTCGCCGCCGGACTCCAGCGTCGCGCGCAGCACCTCCGGATTGGTCATCACGAAGTTGGACGGCGCCATGGCATCGACGAACTGGCGGGTATAGAAGTCGACCTTCTGCGCCGTCTTGTCGTCGAGTCCTTCGACGTCCTTCACCGTCGACTGCATCCAGCGTGCGGTCAGCAGGTAGGACTGCTTCACGAAGTCGAAGAGTTCGTTCTCGTCCCACTCCGGGTGCTTGAAACGGCGGTCGCCTCTATCCGGGGCCGCGATGGGGTCGGGCTCGTGGCCCATCATGCGCTGCGCGGTGGTCTGCCACAGCCGCATGTAGTCCTGCCACAGGTTCATCTGCGCCTGCATCAGCTTGGCCGGGTCGGCCATCATCCGGTGGGTCATCTCCATGAAGGCGGCGCCGACGTTCAGCGGATCCATGGCGCCCCCCTCGCTGCCGGGCTGCTGGCGCGACAGGAAGTCCGCCACCAGCTTCTGGCTGCGCTCGGCGATCTGGGCCATGGACTTCGAGAATTCGACCGGGTCGGGCAGTTTGATTTCGGGGGGCTGTTGCTCCGCCATAAAGGCTTCCTTATCCTGCACCCTTGCGGCTGCGATCCCGCGGGCTATGGCCCGAGCATGAAGCCCGAAATGAAGTAGAGGCCACGAAAACGCGGGTATGGTTAACTTGTCCGCAAGGTAATAGGGGGGTCCGGCCGTTTCAATAGCGGGGGCGGACCAGACCCCGAGGAGAGGCGGCCCTCCTTAGAACCAGAACGGGCAACAGCCCGCCAGAGGATGATGAGGCGATGAACGAAATGCAGGAGGCTCCGGAAGCTTCTGGCCCAGAAGCTTCTCGCAAGGCGACCGGGGTGGCCGCCGGAGAGCGGCGGTGGACGGGGCGTCTCGTGTCCCCGGTTCTGACAGGGGCCCTGGCGGCCGGGTTGCTGGCCCTGGCGGGCTGCGCGGCCCTGGAGGACGCCACCCAGTCGCCCGAGCAGGCGGCCGCCGAACAGCCGGCCCAGGTCTCAACCGAGGGCGCAAAGGATGAATTTCCTAATCTGGCAGAGGTCCCCGGTCCGCCGGAGACACAGCTCTCGCCGGAAGAGCGCGAGCAGATCATGGCGGACATGGCCGCGGACCGCGCCCAGGCCACCTTCTCGCAGCCCCCTGGCGCGCCACCGGCCGGGGAGGCGCCGCCGCTGGAGACCGCGGCGGGCTCCGACGTTTTCGCCACCAGCCTGATCATCAGCGGCGATGCCACCACCACGCGCCAGCAGATCGCCGGGCTGCCGGCGCCCGCCGGGGCCCACGGCCCGGGCCAGTTGGCGGCCATCATCTTCTTCGGCCACGGCTCGGCGGACCTCGATGCCCGCGACCGCAGCGTGCTGCGCGACGTGGCGGCCCTGCAGCGCCAGCGCGGCGGCAAGCTGCGCCTGGTCGGCCATGCCTCCAGCCGCACCCAGAACACCACCCCGGACGAGCACCAGCTGGCCAACTTCGACATGTCGCTGGCCCGCGCCGAGGCGGTCCAGGAGGAGCTTCTGGCGCTGGGCGTGGAATCCGAGGTGGTGCAGGCAGAGGCGGTGGGCGATGCCGAGCCGGTCTACCACGAGTTCATGCCCTCGGGCGAAGCGGGCAACCGGCGCGTCGAAATCTTCCTGGAAAACTAGACCCGCGCTCGCTACAAGAAGCCCCGCGTTTTCGCCAGGAAGACGCTGGGCGACCGCCGCTTCTGGCCCACGCCGGCACCCGGGTTTCCGCTGAACGACCATGACTCAGGAATTTCACCGCATAAAGCGCCTGCCGCCTTATGTTTTCGCCGAGGTCAACGCGCTGAAATCCAAGGCGCGGGCGGCCGGCGAGGACATCATCGACTTCGGCATGGGCAATCCCGACCAGCCGCCGCCGCAGCACGTCATCGACAAGCTGGCCGAGACCCTGGCCGATCCGCGGGCGCACCGCTATTCCACCTCGCGCGGCATTCCCGGCCTGCGCAAGGCGCTCTGCGCCTACTATCTCAGACGCTTCGGCGTCGAGCTGGACCCGGAGCGCGAGGCCATCGTCACCCTGGGCTCCAAGGAAGGCCTCGCCAACCTGGCCCAGGCGATCACCAGCCCCGGCGACATCATCCTGGCGCCCAACCCGAGCTACCCGATCCACGCCTTCGGCTTCATCATCGCCGGCGCGGCGATCCGCTCCATTCCGGTCGCCCCGGGCTTCGATTTCCTGGAACAGCTCGAGCGGGCGGTGCGGCACTCGGTGCCGAAGCCTTCCGCCCTGGTGCTCAACTACCCTGCGAACCCCACCGCAGAAGTGGTTGATCTGGAATTCTATTCCACCGTCGTCGATTTCTGCCGCGGGCACGGGATCTACGTCATCTCCGATATCGCCTATGCCGAGGTCTACTTCGATGGCAACCCGCCGCCCTCGATCCTCCAGGTGCCCGGCGCCAAGGAGATCGCGGTGGAGTTCACCTCGCTCAGCAAGACCTACTCCATGCCGGGCTGGCGCATCGGCTTCTGCGCCGGCAACCCGGACCTCATCGCCGCCCTGGCGCGGGTGAAGTCCTACCTCGACTACGGCGCCTTCACGCCGATCCAGGTCGCGGCAACGGCGGCCCTGAACGGCCCGCAGGAGTGCATCGACGAGATGCGCGAGCGCTACAAGCGGCGCCGCGACGTTCTGGTCTCCGGCCTCAACGCCGCCGGCTGGCCGGTGCCGAGCCCGCCGGCGACCATGTTCTGCTGGGCGCCGCTGCCGCCGGCGATGAAGGAGATGGGCTCGCTGGCGTTCTCCAAGCTGCTGCTGGAGGAGGCCCAGGTGGCCGTGGCCCCGGGCATCGGCTTCGGCGAGTACGGCGAGGGCTTCGTGCGCCTCGGGCTGGTCGAGAACGAGCACCGCACACGCCAGGCACTGCGCAACATCAAAGCCTTTCTCAAGTCCCACGGCATCAACGCCCCCAGCGCGCAGGGGCCCGCTACGAAGGGCACCGCTGCGAAGGGTCCCGGTACGCAGGGTAAGGACACCCAGGTTAAATCCAAGGTTCGGAACGTCGTTTCTTGAGCAAACCTCTCCGCATAGCTGTGGCCGGTCTTGGCACGGTCGGCGCCGGCACGCTGCGCCTGCTGCACGACAACGCGGCGACCGTCGCCGCGCGCGCCGGCCGGCACCTGGAGGTGACGGCGGTCTCGGCGCGCGAGCGCAATAAGGACCGCGGCATCGATCTCTCCGGTCTCAAGTGGTTCGACGATCCGATTGCCCTGGCCCGCGACGCCGAGGCCGACGTAGTGGTCGAGCTGATCGGCGGCTCCGAGGACCCGGCCAAGCTGCTGGTGGAAACCGCGCTGAACGCCGGCCGCCACGTGGTCACCGCCAACAAGGCGCTGCTTGCCCATCACGGCACGGCGCTGGCCCGAC
>DAIQBR010000317.1:0-4799 GCA_036781105.1 Kiloniellaceae bacterium | reverse complement strand
GGTCGGCGAAGCCGCTGGCGAGCAGCCCGTAGTTGAAGCAGTCGCCGCCGTAGAGCGTCAGCTTGGCGGCCCGGCGCAGGCGCTGGAAGGCCTCGCCGTCGGCGCCCTGGAACATCTCCGGCGCGGTGGTGAGCATCGTGGCGGCGGCTAGCTCGGCACAGGGGCGCACCCGCGCCTCACGCGCGCCGGTTCTGTCGGTGAAGACGGTCGGCCGGCCGGCGGCGCCGGTCCAGCGTTCCTCCAGGATCGGCATGTCGATGACGCCGAGCACCGGCCGGCCGCCCTGCAGCAGGGCCACCAGGCTGCCGAACAGCGGATTGCCGGTGATGAAGCGCTTGGTGCCGTCGATGGGATCCAGCACCCAGACGAACTCGGCCTCGGGGTTCTCGATGCCGTGTTCCTCGCCGTGGATGCCGTGGTCGGGGTGGGCGGCGGCGATGATCTCGCGCATCGCCGTCTCGGCCTCGCGGTCGGCCCGCGTCACCGGGCTCTCGTCGGCCTTGTCCTCGATGGCGAGGCCCTGGCGGAAGTGGCGCCGCGCCACGCTGCGCGCCGCATCGGCCACGCGGCCGGCCAGCGCCACCAAGTCATCGGGGCAGCGCGCGGCGGCCTCGCTCACGGGTTCGGCGCTATCGGGAAGTCGTGGCTTACTGGGCCGGCGGCTCGGCTGCGGGGGCCTCTTCCGCGGGGGCCCCTTCAGCGGGGGCCTCGGTCACCTCGGGCAGCGGCTCCGGGCTGGCGGCCAGGCTGCGCAGATAGGCCACCACGTCGGCACGGTCGCCGACCTTGTCGAAGCCGCGGAAGCTCATCTTGGTGCCCGGCGCGAAGTCCTTCGGCGCGTGCAGGAAGGCGTTCAGGTGCTCGTAGGTCCAGCTGTCGCCCGACATGCCGGCCAGCGCGTCGGAATAGGCAAAGCCCGCATGGCCGATCGAACGGCCCAAGACGCCATACAGGTTGGGGCCGACCTTGTTGGCGCCGCCCTCTTCGAAGGTGTGGCAGGCGGCGCACTGGCGCCCGGCCAGCTTCTCGCCGGCCGCCGCGTCGGCCGCGGCCATGGCCGGGGCGATGGGGTCCAACACCTCTTCGGCCGGGGCGGCCATCTGGGCGCCGCCCTCGGAAGCGGCCACGACGTAGGAATTCTCTTCCAGCTCTACGTTCGGGTGATAAAGCAGCTCGGCGATAAAGCCGGAGAGCATGGCAACCACGCCGGCGGTCAGAACGGCGGCGGCGATCTTGTTCGATTCCAACGACGAAGCCATTGATAAGCCCTTGCTTCCCTTGTGATCCGCGCGGGACTTTAGCCGCGCGAGGCTGCGCCTTCAATAGCCGCTCGGACGCAAGGCTGCAAGGCTTCGCGGGCGGATTCCGGCGGCCTTGCGCGTATGGCGCCTTGTTTTCTGCCGGGGCCTCCGTAATCTGCGGCCTTCCGCCGCCTTGCGGCCTGTTTCGTGATCCATATCCCGCCAATGACCCCGCCCAGCTCCTCGCCGAAATCGCCGCCAAGCTCGCCGCCCAGCTCGCCGATCGTCATGATCCCGGCCCGCCTCGCCTCGACGCGGCTGCCCGACAAGCCGCTGGCCGACATCCACGGCGCGCCGATGATCGTCCACGTCTGGCGCCGCGCCATGGAGGCCGGGGTCGGCCCGGTGGTGGTGGCCTGCGCCGAGGAAGCCATCGCCGCGGCGGTGACGGCGGCGGGTGGCGAGGCGGTGCTGACCGATCCGGCCCACGCCAGCGGTTCCGACCGCATCTTCGAGGCGCTGCAGAAGGTCGACCCGGCGGGGCGCCACGACGCGGTGGTGAACCTGCAGGGCGACCTGCCGACCCTGGACCCGGCCCTGGTGCGCGCCGTGCTGGCGCCGCTTGCTGAAGGACCGGCCGACATCGCCACCCTGGCGGTGGAGATCCGCGATCCGGACGAGCGCGCCAACCCCAACGTGGTGAAGGCGGCGGTCAGCTTTGCGGCCGGCCAGGAGACCGCCCGCGCGCTCTACTTCAGCCGCTGCCCGGTGCCCTGGGACGGGGGAGATGCGGCCAAGCCCCTCTACCACCACATCGGCATCTACGCCTACCGCCGCGCGGCGCTGGCGCGTTTCGTCGCCCTGCCGCCCTCGCCGCTGGAGCAGCGCGAGAAGCTGGAGCAGCTGCGCGCCCTGGAAGCGGGCATGCACATCGACGTGGCCCGCGTTGACACCCTTCCCCTGGGTGTCGATACTCCCGCCGACCTCGAGCGGGCGCGGGCCCTGCTGGCGCCCGCCTGAGGCCGGAATTTCAGTCCACGTCTCCCGCTCCCCAGGCTGTCCGGGTGCGGCGGGATCCGCTTAAGAGAAGGCGCGAAACTATGTCTGAGGCCCCCTCTCCGGCGGCGTCGCCGGAGAACGTCATCGCCTTTCAGGGCCTCCCCGGGGCCTATTCCGACATGGCCTGCCGGGCCGCCCGGCCGGACATGACGACGCTGCCCTGCGCCTCCTTCGAGGACACCTTCGCGGCGGTGCGCGACGGCCAGGCCCGCCTCGCCATGATCCCGATCGAGAATTCCAGCGCCGGGCGCGTCGCCGACATCCATCACCTGCTGCCGGAATCCGGCCTGCACATCATCGGCGAGCATTTCCAGAAGGTGGAGCACCAGCTGCTGGCGCCCAAAGGCGCGACGCGCGACTCCCTGAAGACGGTGCACAGCCACGTGCAGGCCCTCTCGCAGGTGCGCAACTACGCGCGCCGCGAAGGGCTCAGGCCGGTGGTGCACGCCGATACCGCCGGCGCCGCCAAGGAAGTCGCCGAACTGAACGACCCGACGCGCGCGGCCGTCGCCTCCCAGCTGGCCGGCGAGATCTACGGCCTGCAGGTGCTCGACGCCAACATCCAGGACATCGCGCACAACACCACGCGCTTCATCGTCATGGCGGAGGAGCCGATCGACCCGCCGCACGACGGCAGCCCGGTGATCACCACCTTCGTGTTCCGCGTGCGCTCGGTGCCGGCGGCGCTCTACAAGGCGCTCGGCGGCTTCGCCACCAACGGTGTGAACATCACCAAGCTGGAAAGCTACATCATCGACGGCAGCTTCACCGTGGCGCAGTTCTACGCCGACATCGAAGGCCACCCGGAAGACCGCATGGTGCGCCTGGCGCTGGAGGAGCTCAGCTTCTTCTCCCGCGAGGTGAAGATCCTCGGCGTCTACCCGGCCAACCCCTTCCGCCTCACCCCCAACGGCGACTGACGCCGCCTAGCCTTCCTCCAGCCAGTCCTCGATCAGGCGGCGGGCGATGGAATCGCGGCGCGGCAGCTTGAAGCTCTCGTCCTCGGGCGAGTTGCGCAGTTCGTCGCGCGTGTACCACCGCGCGCTTTCCAGCTCGTCGGGGCCGAGGTCGAGCGGGCCGTGGTCGGCGCGGGCGTAGAAGCCGAGCATGATGGAGGAGGGGAAGGGCCAGGGCTGCGAGGAGTGGTAGGCGACCTCGGCGACCGGCAGCTTCAGGCCGACTTCCTCCCAGATCTCGCGGGCGACTGCTTCCTCCAGGCTTTCGCCGGGCTCGACGAAGCCGGCCAGGGTGGAGTGCATGCCAGGCGGCCAGAACGGCTGGCGGCCCAGCAGGCAGCGGTCGGCGCCGTCGTGCACCAGCATGATGACGGCGGGATCGGTGCGCGGGAAATGCACCGCGTTGCAGTCGGCGTTGGCGCAGCGGCGCTGGTGGCCGCCCTTCTCGCTCACCGTCGCCGCGCCGCAGAGGCCGCAGAAGCCGTGGCGCCCGTGCCAGTGGGCGAGGCCGCGGGCATAGGCCAGCAGCGCGCTGTCCGCGCGGTCCATGATCGGCCCCACCGCGCGCAGGTCCTTGAAGCTGCCCAGGCCGGCGGTCAGCGGGCCGATCTCCGGCTCCTCCAGGTGCGAGAAGTCGATGGCGAGGTAGGCGGTCTCCTCGCGCAGGCCGAGGAAGATGGTTTCACCGGCTACTTCCAGCAGCCCGTCCAGTTCGGCGCGGCACAGCACCACGGCGTCGGCCTCGGCGGCGATGAGGTGCTGGCTGCGCCACAGCGGCACCACCCGGGCGCCGGGGTCGGCCAGCAGTTCGGCCAGGCGTTCGGCGTCGCCGCGCAGGCGGTCGGCGCGGTCCAGGGGGACGCCCGCATAGAAGTTCGCTCTCGGCATGGCGGCAAAGGTGGCACGGGCGCCGCGCCGCGGCAATCGCGGCTTTTCCGTCCAGGCGCCTGCATCCCGAAAGCGTGAAGGCCGCGTAGTTGTCTGCAGGGGACGGTTGGGCCAAGGTCGCAGCAGGAGAGAACCACCATGATACAGCGACGCCACGCCCTGCGGCTGCTGGGCGGCACGGCGGCCGGTCTCGGACTGGGCTTCGTGTCGCCGGCATCAGCCTGCGCGTTCTACCCGCAGGAGGCGGGCTGGCGCTTCCTGGTCCTGCGCCACGGCAACGTCATCGGCGAGCACGTCTTCGGCTTCTCGCGGCGCGGCGGCGATTTCGTCGTCGAGGTCGCCATCGACATCGCCGTCGACCTGCTGGGCCTCACCGTCTTCCGCTTCACCCACCGCGCCGAGGAGGTCTGGCGCAAGGGCTGGCTGCACGCGCTGACCTCCGCCACCGACGACGACGGCCGGCTGTGGCGCGTCAAGGCCGAGCGCCGCGACGGCGCCCTGCGCGGCAGCGTGAACGACGTCGGCTTCGACGTCTCCGGTTTCGTGGTGCCGGCCAGCCTGTGGCACCGCGACACCCTGAAGAGCCAGGCCCTGCTCGACACCATCGACGCCCGGGTGAAGGTGGTGCAGGCCAAGGCGCTGGGTGAGGAGGAGG